>NC_014934.1:3360742-3666264 GCF_000186265.1 Cellulophaga algicola DSM 14237 | reverse complement strand
CAGTTCCCAATGATAGAACAGATTTGGATATGATTTTGTAATAAACCTAAGCCATTTTACAGCTTTGATTTTGCTTCCTTTGAAGCGTTTATACTTGTTCAATATCCATCCGAGCATACGATTGTGTAGGTAATAGAAAAGAGGTTGCAGACTCCTACGACTTATCTTTCCATAATACCGAACCCAACCACGGATCTTGGGGTTCAGCAGATTTGCCAGATCCTGTATCCCACGTTGAGTTTTGTTATGGAAAGCAAGTTTACGGAGTTCTCCCGTGATTCGAACTTTAGATTTTCTGCTCATCTTACAATCAAATTGAAGGAAGCTTCCTCCCTTTTTCAATCTGAACCTTATCGGTTGAAAGCTGAATCCTAAGAAATCGAATTGTACAGGATACCCTTTGAGGTCTCTGCCATCCTTCTTACAGTACACTATTTTAGTCTTTTCAGGATGCGCGGTCAGACCGCACTCTGTCAGACGTTCTTTTAGAACTTCAAGTGTATGGACAGCTGCCTCATAACTTCTACAATGTACAATCAAGTCATCTGCATAACGCACCATCTTTACCTGTGGATGGTATTGCTCTAACCATTTGTCCACACAGTAATGCATATATAGATTAGACAAAAGTGGGCTGATCACCCCTCCTTGAGGTGTTCCTTTGCCCGTGGATATTTTAACCGTTCCATCTTCTAGTATTACTGGAGCTTCCAGCCACCGTTTGATGTAGAGCAACACCCACTTCTCCGAAACATGGCGTTCCAAAGCTTTCAACAGAAGACCATGGTCTACATTCTCAAAGAATTCCTGTATATCCAGATCTATCACCCAGCTGTATCGTAGTACGTTTCGACGTACAACTTCAATAGCCGAATGTGCACTCCTGTTGGGACGGTATCCATAAGAGTTTTCTGAAAATATGGATTCCAACCTAGGTTCAAGGTACTGCTTCACCACTTGTTGTGCTATCCTATCGCTTACCGTGGGAATACCCAAAGGTCGGGTCTTGCCCCCTGCCTTTGGAATATTTACCCGCTTTACCGCAGGTGCAAAATAACTTCCTGATGCCAGTCTATTCCAAACCTTGTACAGTTCCTTGGAACGTACACTATCGAATTCCGATAGGGTTTGATGGTCTATCCCGGCACTTCCTCTGTTACTTTTTACCTTCTTGTAGGACTCCCACACCATTTCCTTGGTTATGGGTATCGACTTTGTTTGTTCTTTAAAAATCATCCTTACAATTTTAAGTTGTCCTTAAATTTAAACTGTATAACTGAAGTCCTTCGCTCCGCTCCCATTACAGGAGTTTCAACACTACTACAACTTCATCCGCAACCTATGCGCTCGTTAGTAATCGACTCACAGGTATTTCCTGCTTGTGTTTTCCTTTTGGCATAGCACATAGGCTTCCTGTGGTTCCACGATAAAGCCTGGATAAAAGTCATGCCCGCTTTATGACGGTTGCCGTATAGTCAGTAATTAGGTGCCCTCTACACTTATCCCCGATTCCTCGATATAAATCAGGTTTTGACAACGACTGGTCTTTTCGTCACTTCTTCGCAAGGTTCGCTTTCGCTCATCTCTTCTATCCCTACCTGACTATTTTAAATAGCCTTTTCTTCTATCGCTTCACACACCTTTGTTGCCTTGGATGTGTCATAGAAGTGGTTTGATGAGTTTTCCTAAAAACCCTCATCGGAGGACCTACCTCCATCTTTATCATAGATTACACAGCACACATCAAGTAGACGGCTCTCCTCATAATTGAGGAGAGTGAACCTCTCACACCACCGTACGTACGAGTCTCGTATATGGCCGTATTCCATCTTTGTGTCGCTCTTTACACCGACAACAACTATTTTGTACTTTAAATATAGGCTACTTAATAAAGCTCCCATACGAATTTCCAAAAGGAATACGTTCCGTCCTTCCTTACTCGTGAGACCTATGCAATTGCTATTTGCAACTCGTTTCTCATAAGTACTACGACTTCTGCTGACTTCTCTACATAACCACTCGTAGTTGTAGAGACCTCCCCAGGTAATGGCATCTTCCCTGCCTGCCGGCAGGTTTCCCTCAATAACTGCCGTATCTAAATTAATACCCTTTTTCATATTCTTGGGGCGTTACAATGATGTGCTTGCTTACCCAAGTATCTATGCCTCTGCATACGGTTTCTGTTCGTCAGTACCGAGGTTTGTAGTCTCGCTTTCTTCTGATATAACCTCGCGGTTACCACCCTTGCGACTTACTAATGCTTCCAGATGTCAATCTAGCGCATAAAGCACTTGCACCCTCTAAATTAATCTCTTACTTTGCAGTAAAAGAAAGATGACCATACTGGGCACACACACCGTATAAAAAAAAATGCGATTTAGTGCTTAATCAAAGGTCGCTGCGTGTTTGTAACGTCTGATTTCCCTTCGGAAAATCCTCGCTTACAAACCCGCAACTATTCTTATACTTAAACGTTGACGGTAATTTGAGCATACCAAACATCAAAGAAAGAAATGAACGAATATTTAAAATTATTTAATTTATTTACTGACATAGAGATTAATGATTTCTTGAAGTTATCTCAAACTATTTTATTAAAAAAAGGCGATTTATATATTAATAATAATGAAATTTGCGACTCTATAGCTTTTGTTAAAAGTGGAATTTTTCGTTCCTATTATTATTCAAATAATGACGATGAAATTACATATTGTTTCACTTTTCCTAATAAATTATTAATGGCTTATTCTTCATTTATTTCACAAAAAAAATCTGAAGAAAATATTCAAGCTCTGACAGATGCTGAAATAATTTCAATACCAAAAGCAACGTTAGAAAATTTAGCCAAATCAAATAGTAATTGGTTGCGTTTTTTGAAAATTATTGCCGAAAAGGAATATGTTGAATTAGAAAAATGGATATTTAATCATCAAAAAGATAAGGCTCAACAACGCTATTTAGATTTAATTACAACACAACCTGAATATATCAAAGAGATTCCACTACATTATATAGCTTCTTACCTAGGCGTTACACAACGTCACCTAAGTCGAATAAGGGCTAATATTACGTATTAGACAAATGTCCTCTTCATAAACCTTTAGTGCTTCATAAATTTGCATATAATTTAAAAACAGATATTATATGAAAACAATAATTTTAATTGGAGCAAACGGAAAAATGGGACAAGCGGCTCTTACGGGTCTAGGAAAACACAAAATTATAACTGCTGGACGTTCTGCTGATAGCTATGACTTTCAAGTAGATATTACAAGCGAAGCATCATTAAGGAAATTATACGAAGATGTTGGTCATTTTGATGCTGTTGTAAACACTGTTGGTGTTTGTGAATATGCAAATTTTACTAAAATGACCGAAGAACAATGGATGAGTACCATTTTAAGTAAAATGATGGGACAAATAAACATTGTACGTATTGGTCAAGAATATATTGCAGATAAGGGGTCATTTACTTTAATAACAGGAATTTTAAATACTAAGCCTATACCTTTTGCAATTGCTGATGCTACTACTAGTGGCGCTATTGATACATTTGTTAAATGTGTTGCTTTTGAAATGCCAAGAGGAATCCGAGTAAACTCAATAAACCCAACTGTTTTAGAAGAGGCTTGGGATGTTTATGGTGAAATGATGCCAGGTTTTGAGCCAGTTCCTGGAAAGTTAGTAGGTAAAGCTTTTGAACGTTCGGTTGATGGATTTATTACGGGTCAAGTAATTTTTGTAGATGCATAAATAAAAATCAAACTTAAGACGTATAAAAAAAGATTGAGTAAATATTTCGGAAATTCAGCAAAATTCTGGCTCGGAGTTCAAGATGATTATGATATCGAGGCAGAGAAGGAAATAAAAGAATCAGAACTGAACGAAATCAAGCACTTCGAAAATAAGAACGTTGCCTAACAATGCCTATAGCAAATAGGGCATAAAGTATTATACTTAAAGGCTGTGTATATTTATAGTGTCGCTAAATCTTATGGATTTAGCTTTGGAACAAGAAAAAAATAAAACTAAACAATAAGCTTTAGCTTCGTGCGTAGACGGAAACGAAAAGTTTCCTTGCCTCCGCACTAAGCATAGATACTGTGTTAAAAAAAGTTTTTTCTTTAATAATTTAGGAAACAGGTTGATTTATCAAACTGTTATCCCGCGCAGCAAGAGCTTCATGCTTTTGCTGCTTTTTTATTTCAAATTCTGCATCATATTTTTTTTCATTCTTCCATAAGTTCTACATTAATATTAATAACTTTCGCTGTACTGCTACAAGGGCCACCAAGGGCTTTGCTTTATTTGGCTTCAAATCTATTATAGAATAGCTTTAATGTTGGGTTGCAACGCACACAGGTCATCGAGGGCATGTGCAGTACAGCTCTTATATGACTGTTTCCCTTTTCACTAATTCTTGTCTTTCCCTTGAAGCTTCCCAATTTCCTCAATACAACATCATAACCGGCATAGCTAGTTAATTGTTTAGCATTAACTATTGATTCAAAACCTAAAGTCTCACCTACAACCGTTGCTGCTGATATAAAAGGATATACCGGGGATACTTATAAAATAATCGAGCTTCCTTTTCACATCGGGATGAGACTCGAATTCCTTAACTAGTTTTTCATTTAGGGAACCTAGGGATAATGATAAGTTCAATTTTGAAACATCGATACCCAAACTCTGTTTTAAATACTTTTCCATTTCTTCGGTTTTTTAAGCTATAATTCTCTTTATCATCTTTACTCGCACTTGATTCGATCTCTATCTAAAGGACCTAGGTACTGTTCAGATTCCAAGAAAATTATAGAAGGGAGGGATTTCTATGAAACGATATCACTCTAAAGTGTATCTAGCCGAGAACTCTCTGTCCCTCCTATTTTAGCTTTTGTTAGTATCCAAGCTACTATTTTTATAAAAGTAGTAGCTTAAGAAGAGTAGTTAATCTATGCAACGATATCTATAATCTTGTATCTAGCTAAATCCCTCTCCTTTATAATCTCTTTTATTTATAAAAAAATGTTATCTTCAAACTAAGAACCAAACATACGAGCCGAGACATTAGGCAACATAAAAACAGAAAATATGCTATTTAATATTAAAACAAAAAAAAATAGATTGACAAATTTATTTATAGGTATTATTTTAATTTTTTCCTTAAGTAATTGTTCAGAAAAAAAAGCAAATAACGATTGGACAACAGAGAATTTAAATAATAAAGTTCAATCCTATACAGAACTTTCATATGAAGTTCTAGAAAAGAAAAAACAAGAAAAAGAATTTAAAAAAAATGAAAAAAACTTTGATAAATTAGGAAAAATCACAGAAGAGTTTGTTTATGAATTTGATGAATCGGGTACCAAGTTCATACCAAAATATAATGAAAAAGACGAAAAAACTGAACTGTTCTGCTACGCAATTTATAGTAACAGTCTACTATATAAATGGGTTTATGAATATGACGAAAAACAAAATAAAATTAAAGACGAAATTTATAACTCATCCAATGAATTAACACTAGAACGTTTCTTTACTTACAATGAAAAAGGGAATAAAACTGAAACTACTGAACGATATCTTCATAACCCAAAAGGTGTTGTAAATAGAAAAACATATGAATACGATGAGAATGAGAATGTCATTAGAATAAACACTTATGACCCTACAGGTAAGGACTTAAAGAGTTATTATACGTTTGTTTATGATAATTATGGAAATAAAATTGAAGAAAACATCTTCAAACCCAATGGAGACCCAAGTAGTAAATGGGTTTATAAATATGTGTTTGACGAGAAAAATAATTGGATAAAAAAAACAGAATTGGATCAAGGATTATTTCCTAAATATATTCTAGAGCGTGCATATGTATATTATGAGTAATACGTTGCACAACTCCATAATTCATAAAATAATGACCGTTATAACCGCCTTTTAAGGCGGTATTATTTTTCAATTAGTTAAGTAATTGGTTATTTTTAAGGTACATAAACAGCTTAGTAGACACTATGAACATACTAATTTTTGGACCACCCCTTGCTGGAAAAGGAACACAAAGTAAAAAGATTATTAATGATTTTGGGGTAACCCACCTCTCTACAGGAGATGTGTTAAGACAGGAAAAAACTCAAAAATCAGAATTGGGAATTAAGGCATCTGAATATAGCAGTAAAGGATTATTGGCTCCTGATGACTTAGTCGCCCAAATAGTCAAAAAATTCTATCTCAATAACAAGTCTGAAAAAGGAATCTTATTTGATGGATATCCTCGAAATATTGAACAGGCAAAAAAATGATGCTAATAAATAAAGCCTCTCCCCTTTAACCTCAACACTTGCAGCGCATAAAAAGCCCTTTACCACTCCACTACATTTAACTATTTATCTCTTTTTTTTCAATTCTGCGGATTTCCGCAAGGTTTTAAATAGTATTATGTTTTATATTAGCAACGTAATACTCCCCCCACAAAAATTTACATAGTTTACGGTATGTTTTAATGATTATTTTAAAACATGACCAGGAAACAAGACTAGGAAAATTAGAGGTCCTGTAATTTTATACGATGATGATACTTACAGATGCATTATTAAGTAAATAGTATATCGATAACTAAGGATTGATATGATAGACAGCTTAGATTTAGGCAGCTATTATTGATGTTGAAGCTAATTTTAGTATTGTTAATTTATAATAGCTTTAATGAACATATGTTCAATATATCTTAGTTATAGGTAATCAAAAAAATGATGGACGAAATTAAAAAATCAATTAGTGCTATTTTACACGAACGAACAACAAGCCCACTATTTGGCACTTTGATATTCTCTTGGGTCATTTGGAATTGGAAAATAGTGTACTTGACATTCTTTGTTTCTGAAAGCAAAATATCATTAACTAAAGTTGAATACATTGTCGTAAATTATTGTGACTTTAATAGTCTTATAACTTATCCTATTCTTTCTTCATTGGCATTATTAACTATTGTTCCTTTTTTCTCTAACGGAGCATATTGGTTATCAATCAATTTTAGTAATTGGAGGTTAAAACAAAAAAACTTAGTTGAGAAAAAACAACTTCTTACAGTTGAACAATCCATTGAATTGAGAGAACAAATTTTAAAACAAGAAGAGAAGTTTTCAAATTTGGTTCAGGATAAAAATTTAGAGATAGAAAGACTTAAGGAATTAATGGAACAATCTGAAAGTACCATAAATTCCGATAATGAAAATAATGACAAAGAAGAACTAATTAAGCTCTCCGTAAGATTCAAAAGCAATAAGTCGGAATTGGAATCTGTAAAGTATATTATTTCTTGTATTCAGTCGAATTATAGGATGAAAGACTCTAATGAAATAAGCAAAGTTCTGTCTTTACTTGAGTCATATGATTTAATTGACAAGTCAAATTCTGCACTTTATAAATTCACAGACAAAGGAAAAGTTTTCTTAAGATATATAAATGAATAAAAACTACCTACAACACGTTGTATAAAACATAGCTAGTAAGTGTTAAAGCGAAAGAATTGTGCTTATTAAAAAGACCGCCAAATTTTTAATTTGGCTTTAAAACTGAAAAGTTAAATCAAAATATAAAAATTTGGCTCAGTGCTAAACTCTAAATGTCGTGTCTTTTTGTACGTTACATTTCATACACTAGACCGTTAGCCATAACGGTAAAAACCTGCTATAAAAAAGAAAAAAATGATAAATAAAGGCTCTGAATGGAATAAATGGAACTTTCACGTTCATACTAAGGGAACAAATAAAAATGACCTGTTTAAATCAGAGTCTATTAATGCTTTTTTTTATGACTTTTTTAAAAAAGCTTACGAACATAAAATAAATGCAATTGGAATTACTGACTATTTCTCAATTGAAAAATACTTAGAAGCAGTAAGCTATGTTAATGATATTGAAAATAAATTAAATGTTGATGAATCAAAACTATTTTCAGAAGATGAAATAACATTTATTAAAAGTATTTTTTTATTTCCAAATGTAGAATTAAGAATGCTACCTTCTACTGATAGAGCACGATTAATAAATATACATTGTTTATTCAACCCTGATTATGTTAAGCATTTAGAAAATGATTTTTTTGCTCATATTGGAAATCAAGATAATCATAAAATGAACCGTCACGGATTGACTGAATATGGTAGAAGTTTAGACGATTCTTTAACTGATCAAAACGCTCTTTACAAGAAAGGTATAGATAACTATATTTTAGATTTAAAATCTTTAAAAAAGATAGTAGATCATAACCCTAATTTTAAAGACAACTGCCTGTTCGTTGTAAGTAATTCTAATAACGATGGTGCTTCAGCAATTCAAAAGCATTATGACTTATTTGAAAATGAAGGAGGTGCTTTAGATGGATTAAGAAAGTCTATTTATGAACTTTCTCATTCAATCTTCTCTACAAATAAAAAAGATATAAAATATTTTTTAGGTAAAAGACTTGAAGGGACGCCAAATTATACTGAAGAAATATATAGAAAAGAGGTTGTTGAAGTAATTAAGCAAAGAGGTTCTTTAAAAGCTTGTATAGTAGGTTGTGATTCTCATACTGAAAGTACTTTATTCAGTAAATTTACTTGGGTAAAATCTTCTTTAACATTTGAAGGCTTAAGACAAATATGTTATGAACCAGAACAAAGAGTTAAAATACAAAATGACAAACCTGATTTCAAAGAAGATAAAGTAATTATTAATAATGTAAAATTTGATTCTACGAAGAATATTTTTACACAAAGTTTAATACACTTAAATCCAAATCTTAATGTAATAATTGGAGGAAAATCTTCTGGTAAATCAATATTATTATACTCAATAGCAAAAACATTACTTCCCGAAGATTCAATTTTGAGAAACGAAACTGGTAATGAAAAATACGATCTTAAAGCAATTGATTCGGAGTTTAATTTTGTAATAACTACAAAAAGTGGAATTAGTCAAAAAATGTTTAGAGAATCAAGTGAAAACTCTATTATTCCAGATATAAAGTATATTCCGCAAAATTATCTAGTAAAATTAGCTGAACCTGAAGTAAATAAAAAAGGGAAATCTTTAAATAAATTAGTACGAGATTTAATAAATGAAGATTCTGAGTCTAAATTGAAGTATGATCAATTTATTAAAAATGTTAAAGAAAAAGACAAACAAAGAGAAGCTTTAATTGATAATCACTTTGAGTTATTGGATGAAATTTTAAAACTAGAGACAGAATTAAAAACTAAATCCAATAAAGAGGTTTTAGAAAAAAATATTCTATCTAATACTGAACAAGTTGAAAAATTAAATAAGGAATCTGGTTTAACGGAAGAGCAATTAGCAAAATATAAAGAAGTTCAAGTAAAACTAGATGCATATGATATTAAGAGAAATAATTTTAAAGAAGATTTAAATTATATCCAGAGTACATTAAGTCAAATCAATAAACTAAGTCAAGATCTTATAAATAGTAAAAATGATTTCTTAGAAAATATAAAAACTAGAGAAATAAAAGAACATTACGAAGTTGAATTATCACCTATAAATGAACTTAGTGAATTAATTTCAAATTCATTAAATAATATAGAAATAGAAACTGATGAATCTGGCAAAAGACAATTTAAGAATGATAATGTTTTAAAAACTAACTTAACTTCCTTAACTAAAGAAAAACAACTATTAAATAAAGAACTTGAACCTTTTCAACAAAATGATAAAATCAAAAAGAAAATTGAAGTTTTAAATGATTCAATATCAACAGATAAAAAATTACTTTTAGATATAACTTCTTTAAATGATAAAATAATTGAGAAGAAAAAAAGTTTAGAATCAACTAAAAAAATTATTTTTTCATTATATGAAAAGTCATATTGTGAATATACCGAAATAATATCTGGATTGGAAGATAGAACTCAACAATTAGAAAGAGATGGTCTAAAAATAAATGGTATTTCACAATTTAATTTCAAAAAATTCAGTAAAAACATAATAGCATTTAGCGATGGTCGTAAAGCATCTTACAATAACTATTCTATTTTAGATCCTTTAAAAAAATCGACAGACAAAACAGATTTTTCAGAAATAAAAGAACAAGTAGAAGAGATCTTTTCTGACATTCTTAATGACAAATATTTATTATTACAAAGAATTTCAAAAAAACAAGCAATTAAGACTTTATTAGATGATTACTTTTATGATTATTGGAAAATAATATACAAAAATGATAAATTAGGAGAAATGTCTACGGGGAAAGCAAGTTTTGTGATTCTAATGCTAATCATTGGGTTAAGTAAATCTAAATCACCAATTCTAATTGATCAACCTGAAGATAATTTAGATAATAGATCAATAACATCTGATTTAGTTCATTACTTAAAAAACAAAAAACTAGAAAGGCAAATAATTATAGTAACTCACAATGCAAATATTGTTGTGAATTCAGACTCAGAAAACATAATAGTCGCAAATCAAAAAGGACAAAATGAAACTGAATCATCTAGTCCCTATAAATTTGATTACATAAATGGAGCATTAGAAAATACTTTCAATAAAATTGACTCTGAAAAAGATCTATTAAAATCAATGGGAATCAGAGAACACGTTGCAGATATTGTTGAAGGTGGGAAATCAGCATTTATAGCAAGAGAAAAAAAATACCGATTTAAAAATAACATTGCCTAACAAAGAACAGAGATAAAAACAAATAAATTCTTCTTTAATCTGAGACACTATTATTCTAGGCTCATAGATTCAAAAAACAGAATCTTTGAGCTTTTTTATTTTTAACATACACCAAAAAATATCCACAAAGACTACTTAGAAACTATTATAAAAAAAACCTTAGCTTTAAAAGCTTATAACCCGTTAACATATCTCCATCCTTACAATCAGGTAATATTTCATCTCCCTAACAAATGAAAAAGAGTATACTATTCCTTTTAATTCTAGTAGGCCTACCTCAACTAACAATGGCTTTGCAATATAAAATAGACACCACTGTTGTAGATTTTAATAAAGACAAGGTATTAGATACCCTTATCAACTACTATGAATACGGAAGCTCCTGTAGTGGCGGAGATGTCTCTATTATTAATGGTAAAACCAAGGAAAAGTTCACACTATATAATGAAGGATGCTATTCTAGCTTCACGCGATTTATAAGAGTGCCTACTCCCTTGAACTTAGAAACCAATGCTCCTTTTTTAAAAGTACTGAAAGATACTGTTCTCCCTAAAAAAAGAGGTCACCCAGAAAGTTCACTAAACTGGTTGTTAAGCGGTACTTTATCTTTAAAAGTAGTAGAAGAACATCCATTTTTTGACCGCATCGCAGCCCCTAAAACTAATTGGATCCCTAACGAACTAACCCTACCAGAAGCGTATTACATTACGGTTTCCGGAGACAGCCTGCAAAAGCTAGATCTCCTCTATGGCAATAACTTTAATCAAGAATATACTACTGCCTTTTTAGCCTACTACCCAATAGCGGACTCTAGAGCGCAATTAGCGAACTTGACACCCATCATAAAAAATACAGAATACGAAATTTACAAAACATCACATTGCGTTTTCGTAAAAAAAGGAAAGACGTATAAATGGCTATTTATATCCGATAGTCATGTAATGGGGGCTCCTGATAGACATAGTTGGCAGGCTATAAATCAGATTCAATTAATCGATAACTACTTGATTATACACCAAGACGTACCGCCAGATAATGTGTATAACATTCAAATTGTAAATATAGAAACGCAAAAAGTGGCACGTCTAAAATTTGAACCGTCCTATAATAATTGGTCAGATGAAGGAGGTATGAAAACCTTTAAAATCTTAGAGAACCAGCTAATTTTTACGGAATATGGCGAACCTGAACCAAAAAAGATACCCTTGAAGCAACTCTTCGAAGCCTTAGACCAGTTTTAGCTAAGATTCTGAGAATAATAGTACTTGAGGCTTTACCGTACTCCTACTCCAATATAAAACGTTAAATGCTACTAGAGAGGCATCAGTTGGTAATTGGACCAAAGGAAGACTGTCTTACACCAGTGCTAAAAACCTAGGTATTTCTTTTGCCAAAACGTCTTCCATAGCTATAGTATTATCCGTAGCTACAAAGCTTACCTGTTTTACACTCCCTTTATGCAAGTTCCAGTACATAAGGGTATAGCCTGTAACTGGAGAAACCCAACGGCCTAGTTGTTGCTCCTCTGTTACCTTTTTTGTTTTCTTAGCCTCTGTAAATTCAATATACAACAACTTAGAAAAATCATGAGGATTCACATACGTATCAAAATGGTTATACAATTGCTGCGTAGGATAACTCTTTTCTAAATAGTTCTGTAGCGCATTTGTTAGCCCTTCTCTATCCTTTTCAAAGTGAACCGCTCCTCTATATAATTTTAAGGTTCTAAAGCTCCAAATACCGTCTTCTTGCACTAATTCTCGCACTAACGGGATCGCATTTTTATATGGATACGTTATGACCAGTGGCAGTTCATGATAATATCCTAAAAATTCAGAATCTTCGGCTTTAAACAAGCTTAAAAAATAATCCAATTTCTCTAGCACCTCAGCTTCACTGAACCTTTCTTCAAGATTAAAAAACACCTCGTCATAATCCCACAAAAGCGCTATGCCGAGAGGCTTCATTTTGGCTGAAATAACATCGTGAATTTCTACTAGCTTAATGCGGTCTAGATATCGGGCATGAAAAGTTAATCCATCTGGATAATCAGGAACAATATCTGTTTGTGTTGCTATGGTCTTCGCATCAAACTTGATAAATAGTTCTACCCTAGGCTCCTTTTTTTGATATACGCTTACCCGAAAACAGTTAGGGTTCATGTTGCCCGTATTAAAAAATCGCCTTAAATCAGTATACACTAAGAGGTCTCCATAATTGGCTTCTAAAAAAGTTTCGAAGTTTTTAGCAGCTACCTTTTCTGATACCATATATTTTGCTTTCAGGCTGTAAAAAGTCACGACCAATAAAATAACGATGCCTAATAAAACCTCTTTAAATCCTATCTCCATAAAGTCAAATTTACACTATCATTTTTTAATGGTAATCACGGAATTCCGTGAGGAGAACTAGTTAAAATAAGGTTTGATACTACTGCCGTCTCCTATAAATTTACACGCACATATAAATGCAATATTGAGGGCGATTGGTTTACATATAACCTGAAAGTCTATTGCGCTTCTTGTTTTTTTCTTTTATTCATGATGATAAAAAATAAAGCGGTCAAGGAACATGTAAGTAGTAAACCTGTCCAGTTAGAAATAGTTGGACTCATATTAAAACCAATAGTTGGATCATAAAATAGGTATGAAAATATGACCGACGTAATAAAAAATGCAGGTACTAAAGCAATGATGTACTGTTTCTTATTTTCGTATAGATATACCGTTCCGATCCATAAAGCGATAGCAGCAGTCACTTGGTTAGACCACGAGAAATAACGCCACAGCAACTGAAAGTCCATATTGGTAAGAATAAAAGAAATAGCAAATAACGGGATGGCTACAGCAAACCTATTGCGCAACACTTTTTGATCTATGTTTAAGTAATCTGCAATGATCATGCGTGCTGCTCTAAAAGAAGTATCTCCTGAAGTAATAGGCAATACAATAACCCCAATGATAGCCACCGTACCTCCAACAGTTCCTAATAATATAATAGCAATTTTATTAACTACAGCAGCAGGACCACCTTCTGCCAAAAGCGCACTTAGTTCTTCTGTATCTAATAAACTCATAGAAGCAGCAGCCCAAATCATAGCAATAAAAGCTTCCAGAATCATCATCCCATAAAACACTTTTCTACCGTCTTTCTCATTGTCTATTGTACGTGAAATAATAGGCGATTGTGTAGCATGAAAACCAGATAAAGCACCACAAGAGATGGTTAAAAAGATTACCGGGTAATACGGTATTTTTTTAGGGTGTAAATTTTCCAGCGTTAATTCTGGTAGCGGATTCCCATAGATGAACATCCCAATACAAATCCCGACAGCACTTAGAATTAATAAAACGCCTAGAACAGGATATATTTTTCCTATAATTTTATCTATAGGCAATACCGTAGCAACAATATAGTAAATGAAAATACATAGAATGATGATTTTTAAATAATCTGTATCACCTAGTAAGGCATTGATCATTTCGGCAGGTGCCGTAACAAAAACAGTCCCCACCAATACTAAAAGTAATAGCGTGAATAAGTTCACCACATGGCTAAAGGCTTTGCCTAAAAACCGCGATGCCATAGCAGGTAAATGTGCTCCTCCATAACGTATGGAAATCATTCCTGTAAGATAATCATGAACTCCCCCAGCAAAGATAGACCCAAAAACAATCCATAAAAAAGCCGAAGGTCCGTACAATGCCCCTAAGATTGGCCCAAATATGGGTCCGACTCCCGCAATATTTAAAATCTGAATAAAAGAGTTTTTGTTACTATTCATAGGAACAAAATCTACCCCATCTTGTAAGGTATGTGCCGGTGTTGTTTTATTGGGATCAGATTTAAAAGTTTTGTCTACGAATTTACCATAGGTGAAATAGCCTAGTATCAATAGAATAAAAGCCGTTATAAATGTGATCATGTCGTGTGTTGTTGGTCTATTAAAAATAGCATGCAAAGAGCGTTATAATTTTAATAGTATTCATCAAAATTTAGTCAGGGTACTAAAATAACCCTTGCCTTACATATGGCGCGCTAATTTACAAAAGTTTCCGTTTCTAATTGGATAAGTATTGAAGTGATTTGAAATGTATGTATAGACGATGGCTTTAAGAGAACATAGTACTTGCCGCGGACTTTAATTCTAGTTTTTTACGACAGTTTAAAAAATATGGATTATAGATAAATCAACTATAAAAATTTCTTGAATACTACTAGGTTATCAACTTCTTCAGTTTTCATTAAAAAACAAAATATCCCTTTATTCAGGGATATAGAAACAAGGCATTCCTTTTAAATTGCAAAAGAATTTAGGCGGGAATAAAATAAGATAAAACAGAATCTGTTTATAACATATGCACACACCAAACCACGTAAGAATTAAAAACCTTAGCTATCTTCTAGTCATCCTATTCGTAGGTATTGCTCCTCTTCGTGCGCAGCTAAAAACCACGCCACAAGACTCCCTCCTATTTGAGCAAAACAATTTAAAAATAACCACCACAAAGGCAAGCTATCAAGATGCTGTTATCTATGACACTAAAATAGATAGTCTCAACTTTTCTACGAATAACATAAACGAGCCTTCGGAATGTAAAGCATTCTTTGCTTCCTACTACCATCCGCTTTCTTTAGTGGGACCTTATTACAGTTATGAATATGGTGAGGCTACCCAAGAAGCTTGTGGCCCTATGAGTAATTCACTGGGAGTAACCACACTAAATTTAAACACCTTACAGTCCGTTACTTTGCTAGATATTTTCACAGAAGCATCACTCCTTAAAGCCTTAAAAAAAGATCCTTGGCTTAATGAATTAGCGCAACTAAATACTATTCCTATTACCAAAATTAAGGACTTTAGCGCTTTTATGTACTTTTTAAGTGAAACTGCTTCTATGCAGTTTTCTACACAGAGTTTTACCGTATTAGCCTATAATGCTACTAAAAATGAAGCAAAAGTGCACTGGGTAGCTCAGGAATATATGGGTTATGACCATAACAGACATTTTCAATTAGAACTTATTTTACACCCCAAAGAGGATCTAAAAGATACATTTAAAAAACAATTAAATTTTACACTAGGAGCCTATAAAAATGGACTCTCGAAATAGAAACAAGCACATTAAAATACATCAACAAAGAATACTATCGTTATGATTCCATTTGAAAAAGCACAAGCGTATATTAAAAAGCATGAAAAAGTAGCTTTAAAAAAAGAAGATTTTAATCAGTTTTCATCACCTTATAAAATTTTCGGTTTATTATTATCGGGTTTAAGTGATGAAAGGCGGCGTCAAGTAAATATAGATCCGTTTACAGAAGCATTTGAGAATGCAATCACAGTAAACCCTTGGACTACAAAAGAAGGAATGAGCTTGGGTGTATTTTTATTTGGCGAAATACAAGCTCCTTATTTAGCAGTGCTATGGAGTATGTTTGATAGTTTACCCTACCAAAACGGATACAATAGAAGGGCTTTTAGAGCAAAAGTAAACGCGCAACATTTATATAATAAAATTAACTACTTCAGGAGATTTTTAGCCTCTAACCGCACAGGTTATGGAGCATTAACATTAGAAGAACAATTTCAGTACAGCACCTATTTTGACAACAAACACAGTTACTTTTTTGGTGCTGTTTTACAATATAAAAGTGAATTGGTTATTACTGTTGTAAAAGACATTCTACAAGCTGAAGATGAAATTGGAGGAGTAAGTAGAGACATCATTAAAGGATTATTACTTACACAAAAAGAAGAATGTTGGGTATTAGTATCTCAATTGTTATTGGCTGCTCAACGTCAAGAAGGCTTACGGCAAACAATATTAGAATCTTTAGATGAAACGAGTCACGGAGCCTTAAAACATATCATCGGGGTTATTTTGGAGCATGATTTAACACGATTTAGCAGTGTGGTAAGAGCTGTAGATACATGGTTTGGTTTTGGTTGGGACGCTCCTAAAAAAGCCACAATTAAAAGAATATTAGAACTAAGTAAATCGCATATCCTAAATTTAAAGGATATAGACAAGTTATTAAAAAGCAAGGACAACTTAGAAGTTTATGTTGGCCTTTGGGCTATAGGTTTGGTAGATATTGATGTGGCGAACAGTAAAGCACTAGAGCTAGTATACACTACAGATAAGTTAGATAAAAAATTACTAGGCTTATACTTTGTAAGTCAAACCGGTCGTACCAACAGTACTATAACCGACTATTTTAAAAAAGAATTTGGAAAAAACCCTGCAGTAGATTATTGGATGATGATTAATTTGCCAGAAATAGACATCGATGAAAATCTGTTTTTAAGCATCCAAAACGTTGCCGAAGCACTTCCTAAAGACGGAAAAGTGTATGAAGGCAACGTATTTTCATGGCATACATTTACGGTACAATCAAATTTTTTCTACAACTTTATTATAAACAATGCAACAGAAGATCTTTTGCATTTACTAGGCAAACAATTAGATAAACTACCTTCAGAAGTTAGAGAAACTTATATGAGAAAAGTATTCCCTAATCACTACACCTATTCATTTGGTAGCAACTATGGAAATACTAAACCAACTCAACTACTGTTGTCTGAAGATGCTTGGCGTAGAACATTAGCACATCAAGCTATTAGAGATAGAAATGAGTCTGTTATGGCTACAGGGATACACGTTTTTTATCATATGCCTTTGTATCAAGAAGATTTTAATATTGTAGAAGAGTTATTAGGCCGTAAAAATAAAAGCCTGCGTGCTGCTATGATAAAACTGTTAATTATACAACCAGAAGACACCGTAAAAACAAGCACTCAAAATTTAATAGTGGCAAAAAATGTTGATCAGCGTTTGGCTGCTTTAGAAATGCTTACGCTTTTAGATGAAAAAAAACAATATCCCGAGTTTATAAAAGAACAGGTAAGTAGCTATAAAGAACGTCCTAAACACACCAAAAACGAAAGTGTATTTTTAGAAAAATTTTCTAAAACAAAAATAGGATATTCCTTTAGTAATGGTTTTGGAGCGGTGAACTATTCCAACCTATCACCTTTATACACCCCGCAACTAAAGTTTGATGATAAAAAAAGCTTTTTTAATAAATTGGGGATTACCACGGCTAATTTTAAGTTTAGAGATTTTATAGACGAGCCTAAAATAGTTACTGCCGTCAATAATTTAATAGCGCTAGTACACGAGCATAGAAATCATGAATATCAATTTGAAGCCTATGATGGGGAAACCAGTACCACATTAATCGCCAACGGTATTCAAGAAATTAAAAGAATTAAAGAAGAGGTCAATCCCGAAGTGCATTTACAAAACATTCCTCTAGCTTCGGTTTGGATACAATGGTATGAGGAGAGTAATCTTAATGATTTTGAACTGTACTCGGCCATTCGCTACATCAATAGAATTAGTGCTCCCTATGGTAATTATGAAACTTTAGAAGAATTTACCAAACAATATGTGCCCGACTTAACGCAAATAAAATTAGCGGTACCAGAACGTAGCTATTACAGTACAGGATCTAGATATACTAAAATTTTAAAACGCTTATTTAATGCCTATGCAGATAGGGCTGCTGTACTTAGCTTTAAACTAGACCTGTGGGAAGAAACCATTGCCAATTTCCCTGAAGAGCTCAAAACAAGCAAGTTCTCCTACGGCAAGAGGTACGGGCATGACAACTACCATTGGATCGATGTTATTGATGGCTTGGTATGTGTAATAAATGTAGAAGAGTTAAAGCAATTTGCTAATGAAGCGCAGCTAAAGAAATATTGGGATATAAAAATGTTTTTAGTGGCCCAATATATTGGATACCCAAAACCAATTACCACGATAAGTGCTGCAACAGAAAAACGAAATACCAATAGAGGGCTTGTATTTCCCTTTATAGACATCTCTTTACTACTCTTTCAAAAGAATTTAATTACTGAAGACGATCTACTTTTTCAAGCACTAAACTCCTCCGAGTTAATGGCTATCTTAGATGATGCTCAAAACTATAGAAAACGTAACGGAAGTTTAAATGTTAACTTGATACCAAACGCTATTTTTAACGAGCTAAAAACAAATATTCTTGCTGTAGAATTAGAACGTGGAGATTTAGCGACAGAGGCGTCAGCGTATATTTCTAACATCCATAAAGTAGAAGGCATAGCCTATGTTTTTAAAGTACTACAACGTATGGGCAAAGATACTTTTGAACGTGGCTACAGCTATTATGGTGACACTAAAAAATCTAAGTTCAGTGCTATACTAAAAATGAGTATCCCTAATGAAATAGAAAATTATTCAGATTTTGTTGCCCTTGCAGATGACGCTAACATTCCTAAAAAGCGCTTGGTAGAACTGGCATGCTACGCTACACAATGGGCAGGTTTTGTGGGGGAATATCTTGGTTTAGAAAAATTAGAGGATGCCGTATGGTGGTTTCAAGCGCACGCATCTGATTATATGAGCAGCGAAAAAGAAACTATAATTTCTAGGTATTCTAACATTCCAAAGTCCGACTTTGCAATGGGTGCCATAGATATAGATTGGTTTAATAAGGTGTATAAAAGTATTGGAAAAACTAATTGGAAAATTTTACATGATGCTGCCAAATATATTACGGATGGTAATGGGCACAGACAAGTAAAACTATATTCTAGTGTAATGTTAGGCGAAGTAAAAATAACGGAAACCTTAAAGAAAATTACAGAGAAAAGAGATAAAGATTATGTGCGTACTTTAGGTTTAATCCCCCTAAGTAAAACCATCCCAGAAAAAGATTTATTAAAGCGTTACAATCTATTGCAACAGTTTTTAAAAGAGAGCAAGCAGTTTGGAGCGCAGCGCCAAGAAAGCGAGAAAAATGCGGTAGAAATTGCCTTAGATAACTTATCTAGAAATGCAGGTTTTCAGGATCGTGTACGTTTTAGTTGGGCTATGGAAAGTAAAGCTACCATCGCTATTATGGAAAATGCCGTGCTTACTTTCGATGATGCGGTAATAGAATTGGTCATTACAGATCAAGGAAAAACAGATCTTCTAGTCACCAAAGGCGATAAAAAACAAAAATCTATTCCTGCTAAGTATAAAAAAGACAAGCAAGTATTGGCTTTAAAAGAAGGCAAATCTTATTTGTCTAAACAATACAGCAGAACCCGTTTATCCCTAGAAAATGCTATGGTAAACGAAGATGAGTTTACGGCAGCAGAGATTCATAAAATAATGCAACACCCTATTGTAAAGGTGATGCTGAGCAAATTGGTGCTGTTTTCTCCTGAAAGACAAATTTCTGGCTTTTATACAGAAGGTATTTTAACAGATACTGAAGGTACCAAGCATAGTTTACAAGAAACTGATGTTTTGGTTATAGCGCACCCATCACACTTATACAATGCTGTACAGTGGGATCTGTACCAGAAATACCTCTTTGCAGAGCGTTTAGTGCAACCTTTTAAGCAAGTCTTTAGAGAATTGTATTTGGTAACTAAGGATGAAATAGAACTTGGTTCTAAGTCAGAACGCTATCAAGGACATCAGATTCAGCCACAAAAAACGGTAGCCTTGTTACGTAGCCGTGGTTGGACGGTTAGTAATGAAGACGGATTGCAAAAAGTGTATCATAAACTCGGTTTTATGGCAACAATGTATGCTATGGCAGACTGGTATTCTCCTGCAGATATTGAGGCACCAACACTAGAACATATAAGTTTTCACTCATTAGACACGTACAAACCAATTCCGCTAAAAGAGGTGCCTTCGGTAGTTTTTAGTGAGATAATGAGAGATATAGATCTTGTGGTAAGTGTTGCTCACGTTGGTGGTGTAGACCCAGAAGCAAGTCATAGCACGCTACAAATGCGCGCTGCTTTAGCCTCTGAATCGGCTCAGCTATTTAAGCTTAAAAATATTACGGTAAAAGAACGCCATATACTCGTAAGAGGTACCTTGGGCGAGTACAGCATACATTTAGGAAGCGGACAGGTTAGTAAAAACGGCTTGTCATTATCCATACTTCCCGTGCATAGTCAGCATAGAGGGCGTATGTTTTTACCTTTCGTAGACGACGATCCAAAATCAGCAGAAATCATTTCAAAAATGAAACTCTTATCCGAAGATAATAAAATTCAAGATCCAACTATTTTAGCACAGATAAATAGCTAATGTTTAAATAATACCAAATAAATTTTAAAATTATTGATGATAAATTAGATGTTTATTTGGTATAACAAGGGCGTTACCTCGCTTAGGCGAGGTCGGGCTTTTGTTGCAAGTCCTCGTGCTATCGCACTGTGGGCTTTCCACGACAATCCCTAACGCAAAAAAAACATACAAATGGAACTCACATTACAACTTAAAAGACTTGGTAAAAAAAAGGTAAAAGAAGTCCCTTTAACACTCCTAGAAACACCAAAAAATCTGGAAGATTTATTAATTGCTTGTGTAAAAAAACAAGTAGAAGCCTTTAATAAAAAAAGGCTAGAAGTTAATGTGGTCGGTTTTTTGAGCCCCGCAGAAATACAAAACCAAGCCGAAAGCGGGAAGGTAGATTTTGGAGATTTAGCCAATAAAGATCTAGCCGTAGTACAAGAAGCTATAGACAATGTTATACTCGCTTTTAAAGATGGTTTATTTGTTGTTTTTGTAGATGGAGATGAAGTTACCCATTTAGAAGCTCCTTTAAAGCTAACAGATGAAAGTGTTGTTGCTTTTATACGCATGACCTTTTTAGTAGGGTCTTATTGGTAGCAACAAGGTCTAAACAATTAAAAAATAAATAATAATAATAATAATAATAATAATAATCACATACTATGAAACAATATACAAGTGCTTTAATTTTTGGAATAGCCATCGTTGTGGCTTCAATTTTCTTAGGAAAAGCCTATACAGACAGAGCCAAAGTAGATGGTAAAATTCAAGTTACCGGATTAGGGAAAACAGATTTTTCCTCAGACCTTATTGTTTGGGAAGGTAGTTTTAATGCAGAAGATGAAGATCTTAAACAAGCCTATGTAAACTTGGAGCAAAACAAAGCGACTATAAATAGTTATTTAAAAAAAATGGGAATTAAAACCGAAGAGCTGATCTATAGTGCGGTGAAAACAAATCAAAAAACAAAAAATTTGTACAACGCTAATGGTGAATATGCTGGAGAAGAGTTTGTAGGGTATACACTAACACAAGCGGTACAAATAGAATCTAATGAAGTTGATAAGATTGAAAAAGTATCTAGAGAAATTACCGAATTATTAAACCAAGGCGTTCAGTTTTATTCAGAAGCTCCTAGATACTATTACACAAAACTTGCAGACCTAAAGATTGAGATGATTTCTAAAGCTACAGAAGACGCAAGAGTACGAGCAGAAAACATAGCTGAATTTTCTGGAGGAGATTTAAGCAATCTAGAATCTGCTAAAATGGGAATTTTTCAAATCACAGGTCAAAACTCTGGAGAAGATTATTCTTGGGGAGGAACTTTTAATACAAGTTCAAGAGAAAAAACAGCTTCAATTACTATGAAATTGGTATACAAAGTAGACTAATATAATGCCTACCCGTCAAATAGATAACGGGAATAGCATAGGCCATATTCCGTTTTATATTATTTTTTAAAATAGCGGAATACCGTGATAAAAAGCGATGCAGGCACCCTTAAATTTGTTATAAACAATAAAATAAATAAAAAATGAGTACTACAATTTCAGGAAGCAAAAATACCAACGAAGAAATTGAAAAAATTGTAAAACAGACAGAAAGTGGTCAGCATAAAATATACCCTATCCTAAAACCAGGAGACTGGGTAGGCCTTAAAGCAGGAGCTATCAAATCTACTTTAATTGGCGATGAAGACAGCCCTAAAGTTGTAGTAGGCTTCGGGTATGATACTCCTGATAATTTTATTTTCTTAACCCATAAGCATTTAGAAACCCTGGATGCTAATAAAGTTTTAGAAGAAGCTTTTCAAAACTTAGAAGACTATGTTACTGAGTTTAAATTTTCAGAAGCCTTAGAAAATAAAGTATTAACCTCTAGCGGACTGGATTTTTCTAGCGAAAGAATTTTATCTCCGAACCACATGCTAAAAGCGCATCAAATGCTAAACTCAGAGGAGTTGCTTGTAACTATTCCTAGAAGAACATGTATGATGGTCATCTCTAGAGATGCAGGCGAAAAATTATTAAGCTCTTTTGTGCATTTACATCAAAACGCTTGGGAAGATGATAGTTATGGGAATGCTCCAATAGCAAATATGCTCTTTGTTATAAAAGAGGGGAGTATTGTAGGTACCATCCCTTTAGACAAGTGAAAAATAAAATTATCTAAAAATAAAGTTACCGCTAGGATGCTTAGTCATAGCTAGCGGTAACATTAAGTAGTATCACAGCTAAAAAGTTTCTGTTGCTTTAACCACACTATCTTCATATCGCTGATTAATTGAAGCTAGCTTTACCCTGTTAAAAAATTGTAAGCTTTTAATCCCAATTTCTTTTTTGGTATTCATCTATCCACTCTTTAGAAAATTTTGAATATAAATTGTTCAAGAGTTCTTTGTTAGCTTCTGTTTGCTGAAAATCTTTATAAAAACTACCCAATAACCAAACGTCATCATTTTTTAAAGCACTATCATTCAAATTACGTAATTTGTCTTTGGATGTTTTATCCGTAGCTAAGAGCAATAAAACCAATGAGCCTGCGGTAACAAAATTGCTCTCAAAATAAAAAGATATACCTTCCTTTATCCTGGTTATTAAAATAGCATTGTCTAGGAACGGTAAAAACCGGTCTTTCTTTTTACGTAAATTAGGATATGCGGTGTAGGTACTACAAAGGTTTAAAAACTTTAAAATCGCTATATAATCTTCATAAATTACATCATATACAGCATCAGAATTTTCGTTGTTTTTTATACCAAAAAGTAAATACATTTTTGTACCGCTTAAAAAAGTATTCTCTAAGTCGTTATCGGCTATATTATGCGCAACAGCTTTTAAAAATAATGAAAAATGTTTTTCTGAAGGTTTATCTATAATGCCTAATTTAAGTCTGTAGTAAAATGCAGAAAAAATATCTTCATCTAAAATTTTAAGCATTTTTGTATTCATTACTTTATCAATCTCGTAATGATAAGATGGATAAAATTGACCTTGAAAATCATTTTCACGAGCCTCCTTTTCACTCGCAATAAAATGGGTTATAAGACCAACCTTATCTTTTTTAATCGCTACAGCAAAGTTTAAATTACGGTATAAAGCTTCTTGCTTTTGTAGTAAATTGTTTTCCATGATATACGGTAATTTAAATTTCACTTTACCTATTTTTCAAATTAATGGTGTTCCTTATTTAAATAGTATCTATCAAACAGCTTTTTAAAGCTTTATTAGCGAGTCTTTTTACTTTGGCTTCTTGTGTATCAAAAGGAGCTATGTTAGTTAAAGAAACCCCTAATTCCTCCTCTAATTTTTCTTTGGAAATTTCTAAAGCTCTTTTTACAATTAAAGGGTAAACATCGTTAGTATACCAGTTTTTTAGCGTGTTTTTATATGCTGTAACATCATAATCATAAAATGTATTTTTAGTACCTATTTCATACTTTTTATCTTCTAAAATAAAAAAATAAGTCAAATTTATAGCAATAGTTGTATTGGCACCTTCCTTATCGTCTGGCCAGTCATAGATTAAAAAATGAGCATCATCAATACTAATTTTAGGTGTAATTTTCTTGGTAACTTCTATTTTGTGCGTTATTTCAAAGCCTCCACCTTTACAGATTCCATCTACTGTCTTTGTATAATCCATTCTATTTTTTTTAAGAACTAATGTAGGGTTGTATATCTATATTTTTAATTTTCTTTTATAAGTGCTACGCATCGTTTTGTATGTGCTATTAAGCTTTTAAAAACAAAGAGAAATGCTCCTTTAACGGTTTATCTATAAGGCTTCTTACTTTTGTAGTAAATTACTATGCATTTTTTATAATGGTATTTAATTTCAATTTAGTTTTGGTAAGGTCTCCCCCATCTGGATGAAAAATATAAATACTTTTACTATCATGTGCATCTAAAAATAGGAGATTGCCATTGTCATGCCCTATAACCTTACTTGCTGCAAGCATTAACATCGAAAATTGATTTCCTTTTTGATCCATCGTATTAGGACCTAAAAATTCTTTTATTGTTTTCACATACCCTTTTAATGCATATACGTTACTTACCACCAACCCATCTATAGTAATTTTAGCGCTAAGTTCTTCTGCGGTATACAAGGTAAATTCTTGATCATCTACTGTAATACTTCTAGTCTTTTCTGCAATAAATGCTATATAATTTTTATTAAATAAAAGAGGTAACTCTTCTAAGCTTTCTACTATTAAATTTTCTAACATGAATGTAAATTTTATCTTTATTAAATAGTCTCTATGGTATACCTTTTCAAAGCTTCATTTGTCCATCTTTTTACATTAGTTTCTTGCGTATCAAAAGGAATTACTTCCGAAAGCGAAAGACCCAACACATCTTCTTTTTTTTCTTTAGAAATTTCTAACGCTCTTTTTACTAGTAAGGGATAAATATCAGAGATATATTCATCATAATTATTTATGTGATACGCCTTAACATTATAATCCTAAAAATTATGTGCAGTACCTATTTCATATTTTTTATCCTCTAAAGTATGCTTCTAACAGGAATACTTGTGCTGGCACCTTCCTCATCATCTGGCTAGTCATAGACAAAAAAAACGTTCTCAATTCTAATTTTTGGATGTATTTTTTTCTGTTACTTCTATTTTATATGTTCATTCAAAGGCTGCATATGTAGCTATCTCCTCTCCCATTTTTGTATAGTCCATGTTTATTTTTTTTAGTTTAGCAACACCAATATAAAAGTGCTTTACACAAAAAGAGAGCCTTCTTTACAAATGCTACCATCTGTTTTATATTCGCGCTTTTCACACTAAAGTCAAAATTTTTAAACTAAATTCTAGTCGTATAGAAAAGCTTAACAACGTAACTATTATATTCTTTAATACGATAACTATACCCTTTCCTATAAATTAATTCGAGCTTTATTAAAAGTAAACAACAGCTAAACCCTAGTTTTTGGTATAGTTCAAAATTAGTATTAAGCGGATTTAAAACAAAAAACAACGTTTATAAAACCGTTTATAAATATATTAGTATTTCATATAATTTTAGAGTCTCAACATAAATAAGAATTAAAAAATAAATCAATATGGGACTTAAAGAGAAAAAAATTACAAAGCAATTTCAAGACGAACAATTTCCTGCCTTAAAAGAACAACTAATTAAAGCTGCAGGTTTTGACGCACCCTTAGAAATAGAATGGGATACTTTATTTGAAAACCGTTTTATGCATTTATATATGGAGACCTATCCTAAAATTTATTTTCAACCGCTTATAGAGGCATTTACTGCAATTACAGCAGATGACATGGGGAAAGAAGCCTTAAAAGAAGGACTTAAAAAGATTGTTATTGTGAACAGAGATAACCACCACAATCCTAAAAATGCGTTTACGTTTGTAGATGGTATTTTAGAAATAAACCACTGTCCGGTTAGTAATGCACCTGATGTAGACAGTAGAACAAATGTACTTATAGATTTGTTAGAGAATAATTTATAAAATTAGGCCGGATGACGACTCTTAGAGACTTAACGGAAGATGAATATAATGTTATAGCATTATATTCAGATTTAGCCTATTCTATTTGTAAAAAATATGTGCCGGAATTTGAAGGCACATTTACCGCTACTTTACTATCACAAGTTTTTGCACTTTGGTTAGCAGATGAAACTGCATATATAGAAGATAGTGATAGCTTTAACTCTAGCACTTTAGAAAGGCCAAATAAAAAAATGATTGAACTTGCGTTAGGTAGCGCTTATGGTGAGGTTTTAAATACTGAGTTTAAATCAGATTGGAAGCATATTACCGATGAGTATGGACAAGAGATCTGCATACGTCATGAAAATCCTGAATATACGACCTTCCCATATACTATTGTACAAAAAAGAATTGTGTCTCAAGAGACTGTCTTTTTTGAACCTATTATGGCTACCATGAAATATAATATTTCTAAAAATTAAATGCTATGTTCATAGCATGATAAGGATTAAATAAAGCCTTGTAAAAACAACTACAAGGCTTTTTTTAAAACAAATATATCTTCTAATTAATCTATATCTTTTTTATACCAAAACTATCTTTTAAAAGTTTAGTATACCTAACAATTCGACTACTTTAAAAAAAAATCTAATGGACGATAACAAAGAAAAAAAGCAAACTATTTTTTATATCGAGCAAAATAAAAAAATGAGAGAGGCAAATTTAAAGGCTCAAGAGACTTTTAATTTTTTTTGGAGAGAACTGTATTGGGAAGCTAGAAGAATTGTTCCTGCTCATGATTTTGCTATGATTAAAGTAGCGTTCACACAACAATTTGCAGAAAAAAAAGAACCTACTGTAGAACACATGTGGGTTAACAATCTAAATTTTGATGGAGCCTATATCACCGGAGAATTAGTAAATGAACCACACCAACTCACTAATGTTTCAAAAGGAGATCTTGTTACGAAAAAAATTAATGAAATAGGAGATTGGATGCTGTCTATTCAAGAAAAAACCTATGGAGGTTTTACCATCCATGCCATGCGTTCTGAAATGGATGCTTTAGAGCGAGAGAAACACGATAATGCCTGGGGTTTAAATTTTGGAGATTTTGATGATATTCTTCTTGTTTACCAACAAAAAGAGCATCCTGAAAATTTAATTGAGCACCCTATGAGTAAAAATATGGGAGATAACTTACGCAGCTTTATCAAAGAAAATCCTAATGAATTAACAGTACAGGATGAAAACGGGCTTAGTCTATTGCATAGGGAAGCAATAGCCGGAAATGTGACTACGATTGAAATTTTATTAGAATTAGGAGCAGATAAAAACATAAAATCTAAAACCAATAAAACAGCGCTAGATTATGCTCAGGAACTAAACTGGCAACTCATTGAAAAGATCTTAAATTAAAAGTAGTTATGGAACAGCATAAAAACGACGAAGAAAATAACCTTACTAAATTTGATACTCGTACCAAACCAGAGTGGAATTCTTTGGAAGAAGCTTTTGAATCACATGCCGGATTATCTTTTGAAAAACAACTAATTTTTGGAGATCTAATTGGTTCAGAGGCATGGCAATTAGATTTAGGAAGGGGAAGTATTGTTTTTGGTGAATTAGAATTTCCTATTCAGGTAATAGGGTCTCTTTCATTTAACACTAGCTCTTGGATGTGGGGTTGGGCGAATACCCAAAGTGGAATTCCCGAAAAATTACTAGTGCAATCTAAGCAACTGCAAGAACTCGGAACATTAAAAAATATTGAGGAATTAATTGAAGGTCACTTTAATGTAGAAGAGCATTTTGAGCATAAAATAGGCATGCTCGCCTGCGGCATATTTGCTTCTAAAAGCTATTATTGTGCTAATTATGGTCAAGGAACACTGGTGGTGACCATTGATGATGAAAGAATTCCTGAAATTGATGTCGCTAAAATTGAAAAAGTATTAACCTGTTTTCCGCAGTTGATAAGAGGAATAACGGTACATCATAAAAATGCTTTTGCAAATTATATCATAGATCGAGGTTTTAAATTACACAATTCAGAAAATAAAATTGAAGGTTTAAAAAACAAGAAAATATTAAGTGCAGAATTTGATACTTCAGATAGATTAATTTCTTTAAATGGTAATCTATAATTGAACTCAATGTTTTAAAGAATACGCACAATAGCATTTTTAAAAGGAATAAAAAAAAGCATCATTTACATGATGCTTTTTTTGTGTCTCTGTACAAAATTTTTCTATTTTGAAATAATAATAAAATCAGACCTTCGGTTAATTAAATGTTTCTGCTCTGAGCAACTTACACCATTGCTACATTCATTCTTTAATTGATATTCGCCATACCCATTAGCGCTTTCTATTCTATTGGCGACAATTCCTTTTAAGATCAAATAGTCTCGAGTGGCTTTCGCCCTATTATCAGATAGCTTTAAGTTATAAGCATCCTTGCCTCTAGCATCTGTATGCGATTCTATTTTTATTTTTATAGCAGGAAATTCTCTTAAAACAAACAATACTTTCTCTAGTTCTATTTCTGCTCTAACTGTAATATCATATTTATCATAATCAAAATAAATAGGTTCTACTTTAATTTTTTCGACCCCATTATCTTTTACGATTAAACTCTCAAAAGGAGTTAAATACACTTTATTATTCATGGATGGAGCTTTTGGGTTTTCACCTGTAGTAACTGTAACAGACTTTTTTGAATACTTTTTCTTAGAAAACACCAGTTTATTGGTTTTATTACATGGTAAGATAAAGTTATAGTACCCTTCCATATCTGTTTTAGTGGCTAAAACTAGACCTTCTTCTGAATCATATATTTCTACTGTAGCTTCATATAAGGGTTCTCCTGTTTTTTCATCAAACACGGTTCCAGAATATTCTAAACAATCTGTAGGTTGTATTCCTTCGTAATAATAAATATCATCGTCTCCTACGCCTCCACTTCGGTTAGAAGCTAGGTATCCATTGTTGGAGGCAACTTCTCTTATGTATGAGAAATCATCCATATTACTATTTATAGGCTCCCCCCTATTCAATGGTAACGAAAATTCATCGCCAGATAATAGCGCTGAGGCAAAAACATCTAAGCCCCCTAGTCCATAATGACCATCTGATGAAAAGTACAAGATATCATGTACTACATAAGGAAACATTTCACGGCCTCTCGTATTAATCGTCGGCCCTAAATTAACAGGCTCCATACCGGCATCTCCTGAAGCATTTAGAGCTACCCTATAAATATCCGATTCTCCATAACCACCTGGCATATTAGAGGTAAAATACATATAATTACCATCTGCAGTTAGTGCAGGGTGTCCGCAAGAATATTCTTTACTATTAAAGCTTAAAGAGGTAATATTAACGAGCTGATTATCTACAATACTTCCTTTTAATATTTGCATATTAGAGAGGCCATCTGCATTTGCGCTTAATTTATTTTTCTCGATAAAATTCCGTGTAAAATATACGGTCTTAGCATCCCATGATAAAGCAATGGTTGCATCATGAAAATCGGACTCCATATTTTCAAGAAACTTTTCAGGAGTATAATCGGTCTGCTTTGGATTGGTAATATACAGGTCTAAATATGGCTGCTTGTTCCAAGGATAAAGCGTGCTAGATTTAAGTGTATCTCTGGCAGAGGCAAACACTAATCCATTGGTATACAAATAAGGAGCAAAATCAGATTTTTTGCTATTAAAAGGCACATTCTGAATAGTATAATTGGGTTTTTCTTTAGAAATACTATCTAGATACGCTTTTTGAGCCAAAATCATTTTCAGCTTTGCGGGTTTGGTATAGTACTCTTTAAGTAGCTCATCTGCGGCTTCTATTTCTAAATCTGCTTTAAGGCATTGTACCAATTTTATGAGGTTACCTTCTTCTATTCTTTTACCTTGAATTACATAGAGTCTGCTGTACCATATTTTAGCATTGTGATAATCGTTTATATTAAAATAGCTATCTGCCAATTGCTGAATAATATGCATGGATGGCTTTTTTTTATCGTCAGCTAGATCCTCATATAATTTGATGGCAGCATCAAATTTAAATTCTCTAAAATGATCATCTGCTCTTTCTTCTTTACTTTGCGCGAAAACAATAGTAGAAGAAAATATAATAAATAGTATAATTATGTTTTTCATAGTATTGTTTTTAAAAGAATCTTGGGGATAATGCTCTCTTGTTTCTATCAAAAATGTTATATTTTAATATAATTTCATGAGAACCATCGTTATAGTTATTTAAATCTGTTAGCGTATAATCATATGCATAACCAATGAAGAATTTTTCCGATAAATTAAAACCAGCTAACGCACTTACGGCATCATCATACCTATAAGCAAGACCTAAACTTAGTTTTTCATCTATCAAAAAATTACCGGATACATCTACGGTTAGTGGGGCTGCAGAAACGTATTTTGTTAGAACCGTTGGCTTAAACTTTAAGCGTTCCGAAAGATCAAAAACATAGCCTCCCATTAGATAATATTGACTTTTTCTATTGGTTACCAGCTCACTGTCATCAAATATCTGCGAGTTTAATATATTCTGCGTAGATAAACCTGTATACCAATTTGTACCGTAGAAAAAAGCTCCAAAACCAAGAATTGGTCGTGTTGAACTCAAGTTTTCTTGAAATAATGGATCTTGTTGGTTGTTATAAATTCCTTTAGTATAATCTATATTTAAAAGGTTTACGCCTGCGTTTATACCTAAAGATAATTTAGTGTAATACCCTGTACGTATTTCGTAGGCAAAATTACCGTTAATCTCTATGGCATTGGCTGCACCTAAATTATCATTGGTAGCACTTAAACCTAATCCTATCTTCTCTTTTAATTTTCCATGTATTGAAAAAGACTGGTTTTCTGGAGCTCCGTCTATACCTAACCATTGTGACCGGTGCAATAAAAGAGCCTCTATTTTAGAACTGGTCCCTGTATAACCAGAGTTTAAGACCATTGTATTATACATATACTGTGTATATTGGGGAGGTTGCTGCGCACAAAGCATGTATACAGGAACTATGAGACAAAATAGTAAGAGTTTTATAGGTAGTTGAAATGCGTCCATAAGTATAGGTTTTGGTAAGAATTGAGTTTTAGATTTCATTAGAAAAAACAGTATAAATTATCTGGCTAATTGCAACCATCCCATTAAGTTTTTATCTAATTCTGGTATATTTATCACATAATAATACGTGCCAGAAGGCAGTACATCTCCGGGATTAAGAACTCCAGAAACACTTGCAATTCCATCCCAATTATTTTGATAGTTTACGGTTTCGAAAACCAAATTTCCGTTACGATTATAAATTTGAACCCGTGATGAATAATTTAAAATTCCTTTCACTTCAAAATAGTCGTTAAATCCATCATTATTGGGCGTAAACTCATTATAAACCAACAAGCCAAATTCTTCCCCTAACACTTCTCCACAAGAAATTGTAGCAATATCTTGAGAAACACTAGCGGTACAACCTAATTGGTTTTCATAGCTAACGCTCAAGGAGGTGCTTTGCAAATCATCCCATAAAATAGTGATAGCATTATCTGTATTTGAACCGCCTTCAGAAATTGTTCCTCCTGTAACGGTCCACACATAATTTTGAAAATTATCTTCTGTAGTGTAGGTATACATACGGTCTATACAAACAGCTTCTGCTTCACCAGAAATAGTGGCCTCCTCATTCTCTAAAAAGGTAACGGTTAGCGCTAATCTTTCTGTACTTTCACAGCCATTTTCTATGGCAGCAGCATAATAAGTGCCGGCTACAAGCGGATTGGATGGATCCAAAGCAGTACCTCCTGTTTCAGTCGCGTAAAAAACAACATCAGTTTCGTTTACTTGTAGGTCTGCAATTGTTGCTAAGCTACCTGCACAAAACTGTTGATTAACAGCAGTTGTTGTTGGTGCAGGAACTGTAGTAATTGCAACCGTAATTTGAACCCTTGGTAAAACGGAATTAGGAATATTTAAAATTCCAGCAAAATAGACAGCACCATCTACTAAGGGGGTGTTTAAATCTACGGCAACCTCTAAATCTAAATCGTCAAAAAGTGATAAATTAGTAGCTAAAACAATAGCTGCCAAAGTAGGATTATCAGACGCACAAAATTCTTGTAAAATTGTATCAACCACAATCTCTGGTAAATTTATAAGCACATCTCCTGAATTGGTACAAACACCACCTTCAATAAAAATGTCAAGAACATTATCTAAATCTAGTGCTAAATCTGCACCATCTAAAGCAATATTAAAGTTTAAGTCTGCATCTAATACTCCAATATAAATGGTATCATTAACTAAAACATTAACTACATCCCCTACATTAACATCTCCTGTTACAGCTCCTGAAATAGTTGTAGTAGGATCTCCATTGAAAAATTCAAAAATTTCATCTAGAAGAATTATACCTGAGTCTACATCTAAATTAACAGCTGCAGTAGTATTAGAATCTACAATAACCACCTCTACTTCTTTTAAATCTCCTGCTGCATTTTCACAACCTGCACTAGCCTCTTTTAAACCTACATAATACGTATACGGACTGTTTAATTCGTCTAATCCAACAATATTTAAAGTCCCATCTTCGGAATTAATTGAATAGGTAATGTCTCCATCTACCATACCATCAGTAATTTCTGTTACTTTATTCTCATCTAAATACCATATATACGCACCATCAATTTCACTATAGGGCTTTAATACAACATCATTTGAGGAACATAAAGGAAACATATTACCATTAACTCCTATATCTCCTGCTGTAGGAATAGGAACCACATTTACAGGAACTTCTACTCTAGGAGATTCTGTTAAACAGCCTGGTGTTGCTGCTGAAACGTAATAGGTTTGGTCCGCATTTAAAATTGGAGTAGTAAACGGATCTCCTGAACTTAAAGTCGCTAACAAATTTCCATCAGTAGCTGCATCATACCAACGCAACTCAGAGGTAGCATCCTGAGTAGTAGCCACTAAGCTAACAGATGTACCTTCACAAATTGAAACATCTGTTGATGACGAATCTAGTATAGGAACTCCAGGTGCTAAAAAGACATTAAAAATATTCATACTTTGCACCAAAGACACATTTAATAAAGAAGATAAACCAATAGTAACTTTATCTATACTTTCTCCTGGATTGAAACTAAATGTAGTAGCATTACCACTTTGTAAAAGGCCTAAAACATCAGCACTTAATAGTGATGTTAAACTTTCTGAATATTCTTCATTTGCACCATTTACTCCTTTTACAATAATATTATCTGCGATTCCTACTTGTAATAAAGAAGGGTCTATGGCCATTGTTATATACATCTGATCTGTAGGGTTAGACGGTGTATCAAAATAAAACGTTTGTGCTACAGCTCCTGCAACAGCAATAATACCTAAACTTAATTCTGAAGCGGTATTAGGATCATTATCAATAGCAAATTCTGGATTGGTTACCCCTGCACCTCCTATATTTAATAAATCTAGCGTTAAACCGCTCCCATTAAAAGAAGTAAAGGATGGGGTACCACAATCTTGAGTCCCATCACCATGAAAAACACCAAATACATCTAAATTTTTAGTTGTATTCGCTCCAATTATTGAGCCTATGTTATTGGTTAAACGAATAGCATCGTAAGGTGTATTTGGCGTAACAGCTATGTAGTAATTACCTGCCTCATCCATAATTACGCGCATTGATTCTGTTGAAAAATCATTAGAATTATTTGAGCTTCCTTGTAAGACTGTAGTAGTACCATTCTTTGCTTCTACAATAAATTCTTGATTGCCTAAAAGAACAGTACCGCCAATATTTGCTAGCAAATTGCCTAAATTACCTCCTAATAAAAAAGGTAGTAATTCATCCTCAGAATCAATTTTTACATAACTAGTCGTATTCGCTAAAACAGGATTTAGATAGTGTAATTCCAAATTACCAGAATATGCTCCTAATCCTAAGGCAAGTCCAGAACTCGCCCTTACAATTGCATTTGTACTTAAATCCTGATCAATACTATTCCCTGAATCAGTGACATAATTTTCATTTGTAACCGTTCTCGCAAAAGTCCTGTTTTGTGAAAAAAGAGTGCCAAATGACAGAAAAAAGATAATTAGAAGCCCGTATGTAGGATTTTTACCTAAAAGTAGAGATATAGCCATATTAAAAGTTTTAAATTAAACCTGTAAGTTTTAGACTACAATTATAATATATTGAAAGAATTTTAACACAAAAAATTTAATTTATTCGATAAAAAGTTATGTCGTTTGTTGTAAAATGATAATATTATGTGGTGAAAACTAAAAAGGGAGGTATTAAGGCTTGGCTATCAGCTATTTGTTGCAAACAATTAGAGGAGAAGAATAAGCTGTAGGCAATGAGTTCTTTTCAATACATATGTAGCAATCCCAATTCATAGCATGCAGTTAGCTAATAACAGTTGACAATGTATAGGAAAAAATATAAAGTAACCAGTTGTAAGTGTCTCGTTAGCAATGACTAATTAGTAGAAATCAGTTAAAAGAGCGTAGTGATGAGTTTGTAGTGCTTAATTGAAAGTAACGTTGGTAATCAGGAATTAAAAAAAGAGTTAAGTACAAATCTCTTATTTGTAAAACAATTCTGTAAAGTAAAGAACACCATTAGCATCTTCTTTAACGCTAATTGCAGTATAGGTAAAATCTCCTTCCATTACTTTTTTATGTGTAGCACTATTAATCCAAGCATTGACAACACCTCTTGCTGTTGTAAAATCTTTACCTACATTTTCAGAAACAAAATCGGCATCTGCTTTAACCGTTAGATCTGTAGACCTACTAATAAAGTTATCGTGGCTAATTACACCTTGCTCAATCATATACTCATTGTGTGACGCTGCAAAATCATAAGCAACATCTCCAAAAATAACTACCTCTAATCCTTGAGAAACTCTATATTCATTTACAAGATCTAAAACCTCTTCTTCTATAGTAGAAATAGAAACCTTTTCATAAATAGCTACTTCTTCTTCTTGTGTTGCAGTTGAACAAGATGTTAATGTCATTAATAAAGAAAGAAAAGCAATTGATAAAAATTTGATTCGTAACATAATTAAAATATTTCTGTAGGTTAATTCCACTACAAAGAAACATCCTATTTCTGTATTTGTAAGTGCAAAACACACGAATGGAGCGCTATAGTCGTTGAGCTGCAACAAACTGTATTCCAATAGAATACACAAATTTTTACAGGTAATTCACCGCCATTAAACGACCGTTGAACTACTAAAATACCATTCACCGAATGCTAGGTGTTGTTCACCGTTTGTCGGTGTAATTTTAGAATCGGTAAGGGTATTAAAATTAACGATAAACTGATTAAATAGTAAAAAGGCCACCTATTTTAGCCGTGCTCTATAGGTGACCTTTTAAAATGAATAGAAGTCTAATCGTAGGTTAAAAATTGACATTTAAATAAATAGACAACCTATTTTTCAACTCAACCTTATTGTTATTTAGATTTTGCGTAATGGGTAACATAGACACTACGCCCAAAGCATATCTACTATAAGAAGCTTCTAAACTAACTTTTCCCATAAATAGATCTCCTTTGGTATTGGCCACATCGGCCCCGTATTCTTTATTGGTTTCAAAAACTTCACCCGCAATACCAAGAATGGGTGTCATTGAAAAATTATTAGCTATATAGTAGGTTTTAAAAGCATTTAGCGCATAGTTAAACTGATTCCCGAATTGATACTGCTTAGGATTTTCGGTTTTCATAGCATAATTAACCAAGGTACTAATTCCCCAATTTCTATAATTAAAACCGTAATTAGCCGCCACAACATAATCCCAACTACCAGTACCCAATTGAAAACTTGGGTTTACGCTATCTTCATTATTTTCTTTGTCAAACGCTCCTGTAGGCATTTTAATCCCTCCTCCAATTTGTACATAATGCTCTGGTTTAATGGATACGATACTGTCTGATTTTACTTTTAGCAGGTTATACATAGCAAGTATACTCGCATCGCCTAAACCACTAATATTTTGAGAAGTACCGTCTATAAAATTTCTACTATGAAACTGATAAGGAACTATAACATTAACTACGGTCCGTTTTGATACCGGAAAATTTCCCCACAACTGCATGGTGTTAAAATTTTCATCTACCCAAGGAGAATCATTAAAAATTCCGTCTCTAGAACGGTATTGCTGTCCTATATATCTTACCCCTATAAAATTAGTATTTAATCCGGTTCCATACCCCATACTTCCGCCGCTACTGCCGCAACCACAAGTATCACAAAAATCATATACATAATCCAGACCATGAAAATGACCTAAACAAGGCAATGGGTTTGGTGTTACTACTGGAAGCCTATCCTTCGCAAAAGTTGTCGAAAAATTTAGTGCTACTAGTAAAATAAAAAAAAGTATTCTGTTTAATTTAAAATTCTGCAAATCGTTCATCAGCTATATATTCTTCATCTGTTAATGTATTCAAGAAAGCAACTAAAGCTGCTTTATCTGCGCTAGATAATGAAATTCCTAAAACTCCATTATCTTGTAATGCGCTATCTAAGGTGGGACTAGTTATTATGCCATCAGTATAAAAATCTAATACGGCTTCTAGGCTACCAAATCTACCATCATGCATATATGGCTCTGTTAATGCTACATTTCGTAAACTAGGCACCTTAAATTTGTATTTATCGGCTTCTAAACCTGTTACTAAATAACGCCCTAGGTCATCTAATTTTGAATTTGGAGCTAAGCCATTATTTCTAAAAGATTTATCGGTAAATAAATCTGTAGCATGGCAGGTAGCACAATTGGTTTCAAAAATCGCTAAGCCTTGAAGCTCTTCCGATGTTAAAGTAATACCATCTTCGTTCCTAACATATTTATCATATTTAGAATTTGAAGATACCATCATCACCATAAACTGAGATAGGGCCTTTAAAAAATTTTCCATGTTTACTTCTCCATCGACAAATGCTTCCGAAAACAATTTCTGGTATTCACTATTGGCCGCTAGTTTAGCAAGAACGTTTGTTATAGATTCATCCATCTCTACCTCATTAGTAATCGGAGCAATAGGAAACAGGTCTAAATGATTTATGGCACCGTCCCACATAAAATGCGTCATATAGGCCATATTTTGAATGGAAGGCGTATTTCTAGTTCCCTCCAAATCATCTGCGCCATGGCTAAATTGATGTCCATGATGTGTAAAAGCATCTTTCTGCTCATGACAAAAACCACAAGAAATAAATCCTACTCGTGATAAATCACCATCATAGAAAAGCTTTTTACCTAACTCAAATCCAATTTCTGTAGGAGGGTTAGCTTCCAAATCATAAGCCAGAGCAGGAAAATTACTGGGCTGTTCAAAAACCAGAGGCTCATTTACTCGTACATATTCAGTTTCATTTGAACAAGAAAGAATAAAAACCAAACTAAAAAAGATAAGTGTATTCTTCATCCGTAGGCTATTACTACCAGCAATACTAAAATGTATTGCTGGTAGTTTTATAGTATGATTTTTAAGATTAATGTCCGTTTCCATTATGTACGTGATCTACAACGAACATTGTAGCTATATTTTCTGCTATTAATGGTGCTTTTTCAGGATCTGTCATCAATACGGCTTGATCAGAAAGTAGGAGATTATGTATAGAGGCCAAAATTTTAGAAGCATCTATTTTTAAATGAATATTAGAATCCATTTCATCACTTACGGTTACATTTGTTGGCAAAGCCAAAGTAACTTCCTCATAATTAACTTGATCGCCTAGCCTTCCTAAATGCACTTTAAAATCAGTTTCATCTGTAACTGTAGCAGACGTAAAAGTACCTTCATAATTAATGTATTTATAGCCTGCAGTCCATGACCAAGTCAAATTATTTTCTTCTGCACGTGTCCATAAATCGCCCTGACCTTCACCCCCTTGTTGGTATTTTTCATCATCTACGCCAATGCCAAATTTAAGGGTAGTGTATGCTCCTGCTGGAATATTAGGTAATGAAATATCATCTAGATCTGCCTCTTGATTTATGATAAAGTAACTATCATCTTTAGGAAAAACATATTCATTTCCATCTACATCAATTAAACTAAAATTACTAACGATATAGCTTAAACGGGTAACCGTTAATGTTTCCCCATTAGAATTTGCTGCATTTGTAGTCCCTAAAAGAAGGTCATTACCTGCGTATCCATTATCAAAAGTTACCGAAACTTCTCCTGATCCTGTTAATGCCATAGCATCATCGTCATCATTATCACAAGAAATTGCAAGTATAGAAATTAGTGCCAATAAGGCTATTTTAAAATTTTTCATTCGTTTGTTTATTAAATATAGGGTGTATGACTGCACAGCTCTTAAAAGAGCTCGTGCTGTTTTTTGTTTGTAAAAAATAAGGATAGAGTTAAATCTATACATTAGAAATATAAAAGAACTAGATAAGAAGGTCATGTATGATGAACCCTTACCCTTATCGTACTACTATAATGCGTGCTTAATTTTAACTCCTATTGTATACTGCTATACAATAGGTGGTTTAATAAGGTTGTTGAAGAAATTAAATGAATATAAGGTTTCGCTATACGTTATAGGCAAGACAAGATATTCAGTAGTATTAGAAGGTGCATTAAAATCTGCAGTATACGCTAAAAAATAGACTAGAGAAAAAGCATTTTCAATAGGCGTTTTTTTATTGGTATCATTCGCTTTAGATTCCTCCGCTAATTTTGTCATTAAATAACATTTACCATTACAATTTAGTTCTGGCTTATCTTTATTAATACAAAGAACTTCTGATATATAATCATAATTAAAAACATACTCCACCAATGGGAAAGTAGGTTTTAAGCAAATAAGAATTGCTATTATGATTAAACTATGTTTCATGCTACAAATATATGTTTGAATTTATTCTTTTCTAAATTATAAGGATATTTTTTATAGCGTTTTTAAACAAATAAGTAAATTTCCTATAATTTTAAATGTTTCTCTAAATATAATCCATGAATTAGGTTACGGAGCAATCTAATTGATGCACTAAGTACTTGAAATACGATGAGCTGATTGCTAAAAATCTTTTCTTTTAGATTTATAAAGTAATCTCCATACAGGAAGTATCGTCCATAACATAAGTACTAACATTGAAATGATTACTCCCATATTTGTTCCAAAAAATTGCTTAAAAACAGCTCCTGTATATCCTAATAATGCCGAAATATCTAATTTTAATAGGATTAAGGTCCGCGATAAATCTATAGGATTAAACATGGAGGCGACTAATGAAAAATTATCAAGAGGGTATTCGTTAAAAATGATGAGTGACATTAAAAATAATCCATCATAAATAACGGCCATAAATAACCATAGCAGCACTGCATACCCAAACCCTTTAATCGTATTCTCATTAGAAATTGCAATATTAAAAGATAGTGCTGAAAAAATAAGGGTTAAGAAAGTCCCTGTTACTAATAACAGTGAAAAGTCAAAGATAGCACTACTCTTAAAAAGTCCATAGAGTACAAAAGGAATCCCCAAACCTAAAATAAGACTTAGCGCCAAAGAACCCGCTACTCCCAAGTATTGTCCTAAGAAAATAGATGTTCTTTTAATGGGTTGCGCTAATAAAAGTTCTGTAAATTCTTTGGAATTGTAATAGTACATAATTCCGAAGATTGTACTAATTAAAGGAACCAAAACAATAATAATATTCATTAAAGTAATCACCGCTTTTGATACATCATTATTTAAAAATAACAATACAAAACCCAATAATAAATAGAACAGAAAATAAACATAGCTCCAACGGCTACGCATAAGATCATAAAAACTATATTTTAATATCTTAAACATGTGACACAGGTTTTGCAATTGCCGCAATGGCATGTTCTACATTCGTTTGTTGTGTTTTTTCTTTTAGCGCAGCTATACTTCCTTTGAAGTATATTTTCCCTTCTAAAAGATATACAATTTCATCTGCTATCTCTTCTACAAACTGCATGATGTGTGAGGAAACAAGTATGGTCTTTCCTTTTTGTTTTTCTATTTGGATAAGTTCTTTTAATTTGATTAATGCCACAGGATCTAGACCTGTAGTGGGTTCATCAAGGATAATTAAAGGTGTATCAAACATAAAAGCAATGACAATATTTACTTTTTGTTTGGTACCTCCAGAAAGAATGGCTAATTTTTTATCTAGAAATGGCTCCAATTCAAAGCGTTCAATTAAACGTTCTTCATCGCTTGGTTTTTGCCTTAAATCTTTAATCATCCGAATTAATTCTCTGACTTTAAGATTACTAGGGAAATTTGCAATCTGAGGTAAATACTCAATTTCTTGTCTATATTTCCATTTATTTTTAATTAAACCTCCATTTATAGCGATAGTACCTTTGTTCGGGACTATCATACCCAATATACACTTAATTAAAGTTGTCTTACCAGAGCCATTAGGACCTAAAATAGCAAAAATGCCACTTTGTTTTATGCTTAGATCTAACCCCATAAGAATAGGAGTCTTTCCAAATTTTTTATGTAAATTTTCTATCTTAATCATTCTATTCTTTTCATTGATGGTTTTGCATCCACTAAATTATCAGGGGTAAAAACAGGAGTTACTTTTTCAGAGAAATCTATAATATCCATAAATAAACTTCTGAGAAGTACAATGGATTCTGGCGTTTTATTTACGATATAAGAAAATAATTTCACGGGTCTATAAGGAATGTCTCCTATTCCATTTTTATCTAAATCATAGCCCGTATAATTACTCCAATAATTTTGTTCAAAAACATTGTCATTGATATTGCTGTTATAAGAAACATCAAAACTGTTGTACAAAAAATTATTTTTTGTAAATGAATTATCATAACATGCGCCGAGGACTTTAATAGCCCAGCCGTTATTGATAAAATTATTATTGGCATACGTTATTCGGTTTGATCCTTCTATGTTGATTCCAATCGTATTTTCTTCAAAGGTATTTTCACTAATATCGGCGTCATTAATTTCTTTCAATAAAAGACCAAATGCAGCTGTGCCCCAATTCTTTTTAAAGGTATTCCCTGTCATCTTAATATTTTTTGAAAACATTACAGCAACTCCTGCTCCATTACTTTCAAAAATATTATTGGTATACACATCATCATCAGAAAACATAAAATGTAAGCCATACCGAAGGTTTTTTGTACTTATATTATCGTTAATTATTATATTATCAGAAAATTCTAAATAGATACCATCTCGAGCACCTTGCACAATATTTTTTTCTACCACGACATTCTTAGAATACCATAATTGAATGCCATTCCCGGAGTTATACTCATCCTTCGCATCCCCTATTATTTTATTATGATATACCCTACCGTTATTAGATTTTTCTAAATAAATACCAAAAAACAATTTTTCTAAAACTACATTTTGTATTAAGAAGGAATCACTTCTCACTACGCGAATAGCGGCATAATCTGAGGTATAGCTTGTGCCCACATTTATTATAAAAAGTCCGTCTATAGTTACATTATCGGATGTAATTCTGATAATTTCGCCTTTATCTTGCCCATCAATCACTGGAAAATTTTCTCCGATTAACACTAAGGGTTTATCTATAAGTAAATTATACTCGTAATAGGTTCCTTTTTTTATGACAATAGTATCATAGGCTACTGCTGTTTTAATAGCACTAGCTATAGATTTTACAGCACATTCTGAACAAACAGTTATTGTTTTTGCCCATAAGGAAGTACTTAAAAAACATAAGGCTATTAAAAGAAATTTAGGTTTTAGGTGCATTAATGTAGTGTATGTATTAATTTACTAGCCTTTGTTAAATTTAGATTGTAATTCTTTCCATGAATACACGCTTCCCGTATGCTCTTGTTGCATTTTCTCTGCAGCTTCTTTTGTTGTAAAAGCACTTAAATTTCCGCCCATAGGGCTAGGAATATTTTTGCTAATTAAATAGGTAGCTTCTTTAGCATCAATAAAAACTCCAGGATTATTATAATCATTTACACGATATAACGCAATTGTTTCTGGAGCTACGTCCTGCAAATAGTTGAACATACATTCTGTGGCATCAAAAGAATAACTTCTCCCCTTTTTGGTCATAAACTGTGCGGCATGTTGGGTATCTACAATGGTCATGCTACAAAAATGACATCCTTCTGAACCATAAGCTATAGCTTTAGGTTCCGTATTGCATGCAGCTACTATCAGGAAACATAGTACCCCTAAAAATGTTCGGTTTTTCATGATCTGTTAATTTATATCTTTTTATGAAGCGGGTAAACGTTTACTTTTCCATCCTACTAAAAAGGCTACTACGGTAAGGGACATTCCTAAAAACATAGCCCAAGCCCCTAGTGCAGGCATAGAACTCACATTGAAATTCAATAATTTTTTATACCCAAAAAGCGGCGGTTTATAGGTCATAGGGGTTCCATCTTCATTGGTTACTTTTATAATAGCGTGTGGGTCTAAATTAGAACCATAGTCGGTTAACCACACATTAAAATCATACATCCCCATAACGCCTAAAATGGACATCAAGACAAACCAACCTAAAAAATAACGATAATCAACTTTGCCAAAAAAGCCTAAAAAACCTATGATCACTCCTAAAAATGCCATACCAATAATTACGATAGGAAAAGCTTTAAATTCCCACATTTCATCGGCTTTAGGAATGGTCTTCATACCAATGTAATGGTTAAGACCATCTATATTTTGTAAATCAAATTCAGAAACGCCTTGTATCCCTGTAATATGAATATTCATCCCTAATGGGTCTGGATATTGTGGTGCGCCTAGCATAATATTCCAAAGTGGAAATTTAAACAACCCCAATAAGCATAAAGAACCAATGATCATTAATATACTTGCTCTTTTCATGTTATATTCTCTTAAAAATAATTTCTATCAAACATTTCAGTGCTTCATAAAAAAGCAGGTCGGTCTTCATACACAGCCTGCTTTTCTTTATTACCACATAGCTTCTTCTTACTTTATTCTCCTAAAGACCAAGATAGATCTAGATTAGAACTAGCAGGTGAAACACGTATATACCCTTGCATTTCTTGATGTAAAGCAGAACAGAAATCGGTACAATAAAATGGCCATACACCTTCTTGCTTCGGTTCCCATACGGTAGTTTTTGTTTGCCCTGGCATAATCAATAGTCCTGAATTATTGGCTCCTATCATCATAAAACCATGCGGAACATCAAAATCTTGCTCATGATTTGTAATATGGAAATACACGGTATCACCCACTTTAATACCTTCAATATTATCGGGAGTAAAGTGACTACGAATCATTGCCATATACACATGTACAACATTACCTTCTCTTTCAACACGCGCATCTGAAACATTTTTGGTAGCAAATGGATGTTCGTTTTCTGCAAGCTTGTAAATCTTCTGTGATTTAGGGGCTAATATTGAAGCAGGAATAGCTGCTGCGTAATGTGGCTCACCATGTGTTGGAAAATCATAAATAAGCTCCATTTTATCTCCAGAGATATCATACAACTGTGCAGAGTGTTCTAACTCGGGACCAGTTGGCAGGTATCTATCTTTGGTAATTTTGTTCAAGGATATTAGGTATTTACCAAAAGGTTTTCTAGAGTTTCCTCCAGGAATCATACAGTGACCAACCGAGTAAAAAGTTGGCTTTCTATCAATAACCTCCCAGGTGCCTACTTTCCATTTTACCACTTCTGAAGAAATGAAGAATGTAGTATACGCATTACCTTTATCATCAAATTCGGTATGCAATGGACCTAATCCTCCACTTTTAACCTGACCAGCCAAGACATCCTCAAATTTCAAAATAGGAAGACCATAAGCTTCACCATCATACTTTTTAGCATCAATCGCTGCTATCATTTTATCAAATGAGAAAACGGTAAGATCTGCAGAAAGCTTTCCATTACCTACAATGTAATCTCCTGTTGGATTTACATCTACCCCGTGCGGAGATTTTGGTGTTGGCATAAAGAATACAGCCCCAGGTACTTTTGTAGGATCTACAGTAAGCACTTCTTTTTTCATCGTTGAAGTAGCGCTATGTGTTTCATCACTATACACATTATGAGTATAATTAGCAGGCACCATAGTACCTCCACCATTTGCAACATATTCTTCAATCTTCTTCCAGTTTACCGCTGCGATAAAATCTTTATCGTTTTGAGAAGCGTTAACCTCTAACAGCGAATTAGCTTCCTCTGTATTATAGGTTGTAAAGAAAAACCAGCCGTGAGATTTACCACGTCCTGGATGTGAAAGATCATAATTAAAGCCAGGCATAATCAATTGGAATTTAATATCCATATGACCCGTTTCAGGCTCAATACTAATAAAAGACAAGGCACCTTTAAAGTTTCCTTTATAATCTTTTATTGGCATGTCTCTTTGAGGTATAGGTACTGAAAAACGAGTTCCTGCCACCACGTACTCAGAATTTTCAGTGATATATGAAGAACTATGGTTACCGGCACTATTTGGTACTTCAATAATCTCAGCAGTTTCAAATGTTTTTAAATCGATACGCGCTATACGTGGCGTATTATTTCCATTTATAAATAACCATCTGCCATCTAATTCTCCATTGGTCTGAGAAATATCCGGGTGGTGAGAATCGTCATTCGGGATAAAGCCAAAAGAAGTCTCTAACATAGGTTTTGTTTCTTCAGAATAGCCATAACCATTGGTCGGAAACTGAGAAAAAACAGGAATCTCTTTGAACATACGTCCAGAAGGAAGACCATAAACGGTTACATTACCGCTATATCCACCAGACATAAAGGCATAAAATTCATCATGTTCGCCAGGAGCTACATATACTTTCTCTGCATTATTAGAAGCAAGCGCACCATTTGATGATGCATTACCGTTTTGATCGCCGCAACCTGAAAGAAACAGGACCGACCCCAATAGGGTTACTAGGTAAAATGAATACTTTTTCATTTGTAGTGTATTTGTGGTTATTTTATTTAAGCGTAAGTGCATTAAAAACTAATCGTTTATTATTCTAGGGTTCTAAAAAATTCAAGGACACTACGTGCTTGATCTTCGGTAAGTCCTTGATTCGCCATTGGCGCACCATTAAACTCAGCCATAAGCTCTTTTGCTAAAGGATCTTCTTTAATCATAACTTCAGGATTCAAAATCATGTTCATTACCCATTCCGGACTACGTCTTTTCAAAATACCTGTTGGTGCAGGACCAATAAACTTTTTGTCTGTCTTATGACAAGCAAGACACATTTGCGTGTAAACCTCTTCCCCTTTTTTAGCCAAAGCCTGATCAATATCTGGAGCTAAGGTTACTGACGTTACAGGACCTACCCCTTTATTTTCAAGATCTACGCGTTTGGATGCAGGAATTGCACTAGTGGTCGGAGCCGTTTCTGCTGGTTTTTCTGTTTTCGTTTTTTCACGATTGATATTAAAGTCATCTTTCTTCTTTTCTTCTTTGCCTCCGCAGGCCGTTAATAAAAGTGAAAAAATGATTGCGGCACTTTTAATTACTATTTTCATCATATTAGTTTTTAAATTATTCCTCAAAAGTAGCGTCTTAGAAACGTTAATTATATGATAAGAATCATATAAAGGATAAAAATGTCTTTTTTATCAATCCTTTTAAAATAAAATAGATATTATGCAGCTCCATAATCTCAAATATTTCGCCTCAGAAATTTAGTAGTGCCGCAATAAAACATGAAAAGAAATTGAAAGAAACAAGCGCATGAACAGCTACAGCCTACTATTTAAAATAGTAGGCTGTAGCTGTTCTATATTCAAGTATCTGCGTATATAAGGCTTACAGGAAGATCACTCCCCCCTTAGTAGGTGTTTTCTTAATGCCTAATAAGATGACAAATGATCGCTAAAGGAGTACAATCCTAAGGCTGAATATCATTTTAATTAATAGCTCTTATGATTATCTAAGAACCAATTTCTTGTTTGAGAATGAAAGACAAAGGAAAAAGAGGAATAACGTATTTCTTTATGAAATGCCTTTCATGGTTAAAACTGTAGTAACCCAAATAATTAAAGAAGAGAAAAAGATGCCTATCGTATTGGCTAAAAAAGCTTTTTTCTTTTCTATCTTAAATAAATAGGTGGCAATACTCCCTGCATAAACACCTGTACCCGGTACGGGTAGCATTACAAAAAATATAAGACCCCAAAAACCGTATTTCTTAATTTTATCTCCTGATCCTACTTTTGCTTTTCTAGCGATATAGATGGCAGATTTTTTATAAAATTTCCAACGTAAAAAGTAATGGTTAATTTTATCTAAAAAAAACATCATTAATGGAAAAACTAGCACGTTTGCCGTAAAACAAAGTAAAAAAACCAAATAGATATTTAACCCTCTTAACAAACCAAAGGGAATACCAACTTTAGCTTCTCCAAAAGGAGAAATACTCCATAACATGGCTATAATATAATCTAGAATCACGTTTTTTTTGCAAAAATAAGCTTAGAAAATGTACTTAGTTGTAATAAAATCATAAAATAATTTTAAAAGTAGTTTATGCGGGCGTTAATGTTAATTTATATAAGGTATTTTTGCATCTTAAATAGCTTTCATGTTTCATATTTTTCAAAAGAAAAAATTTTTAGTAGATCTTCTAAATGGCTTCGTTGATATTCATAACCATATTCTTCCAGGAATTGATGATGGCGCAAAGACCGTAGAGGATTCTATGAGTTTGATTCATGAATTTAATGAATTAGGAGTCCATAAATTTGTCGCTACACCCCACATCATGGATAACTACTACCCTAACACTCCTAAAACTATTTCTCAATCCTTAGCGCTTTTAAAAAATGAATTAATAAAAAAGGGGCTGACTCAAATTTCTATTGAAGCTGCAGCAGAACATATGATTGATGCAAACTTTGATAATTTATTAGAACGTTCTGAGGTTATGCCTATTCGCAATCAATATTTACTAGTTGAAATGTCTTATTTACAAGCTTCTATTAATTTTGAAGATGCTATTCAAAAGATAGGTTCTTCAAAATACTTTCCTATTCTAGCACATCCTGAACGTTATAATTACCTTCATAAGACTAAAAAATACGAACAGTATAAAAAAACGGGAATCCTATTTCAATTAAACATGCTCTCCTTAGGAGGCTATTATGGCGATTCTGTAAAAAAATGCGCTTATCAGTTATTGGAAAATAATCAAATTGATTTTATTGCTTCAGACATTCACCGTATGCAGCATATGCATGAACTTAAAAAAATTCAACTCACTCAAAAAACAATCGATTATTTACTTCCAATATTAGATAGAACGGTTCAAAATTTTAGTTAAGCCCAAAACTTCCACCATTTTTTTTCTTCTGCTGCATACCCATATCCATATTTTCCTCCATAGCCAAGGTCTGAATTTTTAACATCATTCACTACAAATGATAGGTTTTTCAGTTTCCCTTCGGCCTGTAATTTTAATGGAAATTGTATCACACTATTTTCGGTTACTCCTGCTCTAGTTACATATAAAATATGGTTCGCATACGGACTAATAATCAAGGTATCAGAAACGACCATTAATGGAGCGGTATCTACAATTACATAATCATAAAGTGCGCTCATCTCTTGCAACAATCCTTCGATTCTATCACTCATCAAAAGTTCTGCAGGATTAGCCGGTATTTTACCAGAATAAATAATATCAACGGAGCTTTTATTCACTAAAAGAGAATTGATAATATCCTTTGAATTAATGGCATCGTCATTTAAATATTCCGTTAAACCAATATTATTCTTTTCGTTTGTGGCATATTTTAACTTATCTACATTCTTCTGATTATCACTAAAGAAAGTTCCAATTTTAGGGTTTCTAATATCTGCACCAATCAATAACACTTTTTTATTCGTGTTAGCCAAAATCATAGACAAATTAGAAGACAAGAATGTTTTACCTTCTCCAGACACACTAGAGGTAACATAAATAACATTTCCTTTCTCTTCTCCTACTCTATTATTCTTAATCAAATAATCTAGGTTCGTTCTCAGGATTCTTAGTGATTCTGCCAATACTGATCGGTCATCATTTAAGACCATCTTAGAATCACTTCTAGATATTTTAGGCAGCTCTGCTAAAACGGCATTATTTTTTACAATTTTCTCTAAATTTATCTTATTAGAAATTTTATTATCCATCAAATCTTTAAGATAAATAATAGAAAAAGGAACCAGCAAGCCTAAAATAAAGGAAGCTAAAAAGATAATCGGTTTTTTAGGTGATACAGGAACTTTACTCGTGTTATACGCCCACTCTACTATTTTAGATTTTGCACTTGCCGAGGCAAATGTGATTTGAGACTCCTCGCGTTTTTGAAGCAAGTACAAGTATAATGATTCTGTAGTTTGCTGCTTACGGGTAATATCTCTTAAAGCTCTTTCGTTACGGGGTGCCGAGTAAATTTTTGAATTAATTACAGAACGTTGGCTACTTAAACTATTTACTTGTAAACCCAAGTTATTTGTCATTCCACTTAAACTAGACTGCATGGTACGTTTTAAACCTGACAATTCCTGATCTAAATTTACAATGATGGGGTTTTTCTCGTTAGAACTCTTTAACAAACGCTTACGCTCTAATACAAGCTCGTTATACTTACTGGTCGTATTTGCTATTGAAGGATCCGATAAACCTATATTGGTAGGTAAAATATCATACCCACTTTGCGTATCTACAATATCTTTCATGGAAGACGCCATTTGTAATTGCGTTGTCATGTTCTGAAGCTCTTGTTCGTTGGCAGCTCCAAAATTTAAATTAATGTTTGCCTCAGAAGCAATATCTGTTAGCCCCTTTTCTGTTTTAAAATCCTGGGCATTTTGGTCTACAGAAGCTAAATTATCATAAATACTAGTAATTCTATCATTTATAAATTCGGAGGTTCTATCGGCTATTTCCTTTTTATCGGCTACGGCATTATTGTTATAAATAACGACCAAACTATTTAGAATATCCCTCGCTTTTTCTTGAACAGGGTCTGTTAAAGATAAATTAATGATATTAGATTTTTCATCTGCTGGGGCTATCAATATTCTCTTTTGATAATTAACAACTATATTCTCTAAAGGAGAAACTTCAACTCTTAATTCTTTACCAATATACTTATCAAAAAATGGAGAATTTGGCGTAATGATTAAATCGCCTAGTTTAGACGGAACATTTTTCCCAAATGCATAGGTTTTAGCACTTTTACTTTCACCTTCAATAAGCGAAAATTCATGATCATTTTTAATCGTAACCAGTAGATTTAATTTGGCATTATACAATAAGGAATCTTCCCCTATAAAATTTAATTTAATTGGTTCATTCTTATAAATCTCAGCATCTTTTATAGTACCTTTTACCATAAAAGAGGTGTTTAAGCCTAACTTTAAAACAACATCAGTTACATTTGCTCTAGATTTAATAATTTCTATCTCGTCTTCAATATTATTTTTGCTGCCAGAAAAAAGATCTAAATCTTGAAAAACGTCCATGGAGGATCCAGACTGGTCATCTTCTAATATCTGAATTTTACTTTGTGCCGAATATTGCGGAACAGAATATCTAATAAAGAAAAAAGCACTCACTAATGCAATTACAACACACAATAAAAACCAATACCAGTTTTTACTGTATTTTTTTATAATTTCATTTAAATCGGAATTCTCCATGGAGTATAAATAAGGAATAGAATTAGTATTATTAAAAAAGAACTAATTATTAATTACGAGTTAGCAATAACACAGACGATGTAATTAATACAGACGCAATTGAGATGGCAATGGTAGCTCTATTATCTAATGAAGAAGAAGTAATAGCAGATTTGTTAGGCTCTACATACACTACATCATTCTGCGTTAAATAAAACACAGGCGATTTCATTGCTTCTTTACTTAAAATATTAATCCTGTGGTGTACAAAGGTGCCATTAAATTCACGGATGACTAAGATGTTTTCTCGCATCCCTTTAATATTTAAATCTCCTGCTAAACCAATCGCTTCTAAAATGGTAATTTGCTCTCCATTTACAGGATAGGTACCTGGTCTATTTACTTGACCTAGTATAGAAATAGAAAAGTTTTGTAAGCGAATATTAATAATAGGATCTTTTAAATAATCAGATAATTTCCCTTTAAGTAATTCTCTTAATTCATCAGAAGATAAACCTGAAATTTTAATCTGACCAATAACAGGAAAATCTATATTCCCATTTTGATCCACTAAATAATCTACTTGCTGTGCCATTCCTCCGCCTAAACCTCCAGTAGCACCTCCTGTAAACAGATTAAAAGGAGCACTCGCTTCTGGATTTAAGGTAGAAATAAAAATACTCACCAAATCGTCTACTTTAAACTTTGGCACAAACTGCGTTTCATCTATTAAGGTTTCATAATCACTGATGTCTTGAAAGTATACGACATCTTTTTTAGAGCCACAAGAAGATAAAAGTAATACGGCTGCACCTAGTATTAGGGTAATTTTCATTTTTAAGGTAGTGTTTAACATGTTCTCTCTTTATTATTTAATTGTTTTAAAAGTATAGTTCTTTTATGATTGCAAAATATTTTTTTCTAAGCTAGACGCATCATTTTTTTTAGTCTTCTCTTCAATCTGATCATCTATTTTACAAAGGTCAGAATTTTTTGAGATATATTCAGGCACAATCTCTTTCATTAAGCGCACCACATCAGCATCAAAAAACATATTTGACACACAAAGTTGGTTAATATTAGAACGGATGGTGGTATAGTCTAACTCCCGAACCTTACTAATCATAATCTTCTTGTGGTAGGTAGGTAAAATATTTTCACCATTAGCCAAAAGTTCTTCATACAATTTTTCCCCTGGTCGTAATCCCGTAACTTTAATATCAATATCTTCTGGATATTTTAAACCAGAAAGTTTAATCATATTCTTGGCTAGGTCAAATATTTTAACAGATTCTCCCATATCAAATATAAAAATCTCACCACCTTCTCCCATTGCTCCTGCTTCCAACACCAATTGTGAGGCTTCCGGAATCGTCATAAAAAAACGTGTTACATCTTCATGGGTAACGGTCAAAGGTCCGCCTTTTTCTATTTGTTTTTTAAACAACGGAATTACAGAACCATTAGAGCCCAATACATTTCCAAAACGGGTGGTAATAAATTTCGTTTTCTTTAATTGTTGCATACAGCTAATATACATCTCTGCAATTCGCTTTGTTGCTCCCATTACATTTGTTGGGTTAACGGCTTTGTCTGTAGAAACAAATACAAATTTATCTACATTGTAATGCGCAGACAAATCACACAACACTTTGGTTCCGGCTACATTAATTTTTATAGCTTCATAAGAATTGTATTCCATTAAAGGAACATGCTTATAAGCTGCTGCATGAAAAACAATATTCGGAGCATACTCCTGAAAAACAATATTCATTCTATTCTTATCTCTTACATCTGCTACAATAGGAATAAAATTATGAAAGCCATTTTGCTTTAATTCTTGCTGCAAATCATATAGTGCAGATTCTGCTTGGTCTATTACAATTAAAGATTTATAACCATAGGTACATACTTGTCTTACAATTTCACTTCCAATAGATCCTGCACCACCCGTAACTAAAACCGTTTTATTTTTTAATTCTTCGGCAATATTGGAGTTTTTAATATCAATAGTTGCTCTATCCAGTAGATCTTCAATCTGTACTTGTTTAATCTGAGACAGTTTTAATTCTCCATTGATCCAATCTTCAACCGCAGGAACAATTTTAACTAATACAGGATAGTCTACCAGACTTTCTACTAAAACACGTAACTTTTTATGATCTATGTTTTGGATTGAAAAAATAACTTCTGAAATATCCTTTTTCAAGATAAAACTTTCGGTTAGCGCATCATTATGATATACTTTAACGCCGTTTATGTGCTTTCCAACTTTTTGTTGATCCTTATCAATATACCCAACAACCTTTACTTTACTTTTAGACGCATTTGTCAATGCGCTATGGGTTAAAATTCCAGATTCTCCAGCACCATAGATCAACACATTTTTTGAAGCTGAATTGTAATTATTCATTACAATATTAAAGTACAAGGCTTTAAACACATAACGAGATGCTGTTAAGGCTATAAAACTTAATAAGCTATGAATAATAATGATGGTTAAAGGAACCGTAAAGCCATCAAAAAAATTATATGCTCTATTGGCTACGACAATAACAATGGTAATAATACTCGACAAACAAATGGCATTAAAGATGTTATACACATCTCTGACACCGGTATGGCGCACTACCCCTTTATAAGACCCAATAATTAAAAAGGATACTAAAGAAATAAGAGCCACAAAAGGCAATTGCACAAATAACTTATGAATATCAAAATTCATCGTTAAATTGAATAAGATAAAATAAGCCAATACAAAGGAAAAGGATACTAAAATAACATCAACTATAAGTACCAGCCATTTAGAGGCGTATCTACTTGCGGTTGCATTTAAATAATTTTGAATCATGAGAATACTGTTTTAATTAACTGTATTATAGATAAAACTTCTTCTTTTGTTAGATTAGAACCGCTCGGCAAACAAAGCCCTCTATTGAATAAATCTTCAGAGGTTCCATTTGAATAATTAGGGGCATTTTCAAAAATTGGTTGTAAATGCATTGGTTTCCATAAAGGTCTTGATTCTATATTATGGTCTAACAATAATAGTCGCACTTCCTCTCTAACCTCAAATGACGGAGTTAAAATACAACTCAACCATCTGTTAGAAAAATAACCGACAGGTTCTTGCAAAAATTCTAATTCACTAATTGCTGCTAATCCATTCACATAAAGCTCGTAATTTGCTCTCCTTGCTGCTACTCTATCCTCAAGCACTTCCATTTGGCCTCTTCCAATTCCTGCCAAAATATTACTCATCCTATAATTATACCCCACATTAGAATGTTGATAGTGTGGTGCATCATCCCTTGCTTGTGTCGCAAGAAAAATTGCTTTTTTTCTATATTCTTTATTTTTAGAGACTAAAGCTCCTCCTCCAGAAGTGGTAATAATTTTATTTCCGTTGAAAGATAAAATCCCAATAGCTCCAAAACTACTACATTTAATTCCATTGTAGCTACTCCCTAATGCCTCTGCACTATCTTCTACAATAGGGATGTTATACCTCTCAGAGATTCCTGTAATCTCTTTTATTTTATACGGCATACCATATAAATGTACCGCAACTATTGCTTTGGGTTTTTTTCCTTTTTTAATGCGGTCGTTTATCGCTTCTTCCAATAATATAGGACACATATTCCAAGTAGCTTTCTCGCTATCTATAAAAACAGGATTAGCTCCTAAATATTTTATAGGATTAGCTGAAGCAGAAAAGGTGAAACTCTGGCATAAAACTTCATCTCCAGATGACACCCCTAAAATTTCTAAAGCTAAATGGATTGCACCAGTACCTGAACTTAAGGCTGCTACAGCAACTCCTTCACCTACGTACTCTTGGATGGCTACTTCAAAGGCATCTACATTTGGTCCTAAAGGGGCTACCCAGTTGGTATCAAATGCTTGTTTAACATACATTTCTTCATTAGTCCCCATGTGCGGAGAAGAAAGCCATATTTTAGAGTCTGCCATGTATTGTTTAATTAATGTGTAAAATTCGAGGGTAAAAATAGACATAGTTTTTTATTTCCACTTCTATTCTAACTAGAATTCGTTTAAGCTATTAAATTATCGATTAAATACGAGTCTATTTGTATTTATGGTAAATAAACTGCATTTCATCCTTTTAAATCCTCAATTATTCGATAAGATAAGGTTCATTAAAAAATAAAGTCTAATATTTGTATTTTAATACTGAAGATATTATTCCAATGAAAGAAATCACAAAAATATGTTGTATCGGCGCAGGTTATGTTGGTGGTCCAACCATGTCCGTAATCGCTAAAAAATGTCCACATATTCAAGTAACTGTTGTTGATATCAATGCAGATAGAATTGCACAATGGAATGAGGCTGACTTGGATAAGTTACCAATCTACGAGCCAGGCCTAAAAGAAATTGTAGCCGCAACTAGAAATAAAAACTTATTTTTCTCTACAGAAGTAGATAAGGCTATTGACGAAGCAGATGTTATTTTCATCTCTGTAAATACTCCTACAAAAACCTACGGAAAAGGAAAAGGGCAAGCTGCAGATTTAAAATTTATTGAACTTTGCGCTAGAAATATTGCAAAAGTGGCTACCACAGATAAAATAGTAGTAGAAAAGTCTACCTTACCCGTACGTACTGCTGGGGCTATAAAAAATATTCTTGATAATACGGGTAATGGGGTGAATTTTGAAATCCTATCCAATCCTGAATTTTTAGCAGAAGGAACTGCTATTCAAGATTTACTAAATGCTGATCGTGTTTTAATTGGGGGTGATGAAACACCATCAGGTCAAAAAGCGAAAGATTTATTAAGTCAAATCTATGAAAACTGGTTGCCAAAAGAGCGTATTTTACAAACGAATGTTTGGTCTTCTGAGCTATCAAAATTAGTTGCAAATGCATTTTTAGCACAACGTGTATCTTCCATCAACTCTATTTCTGCGCTTTGTGAAAAAACAGATGCTAATGTTGAAGAAGTTGCAAGAGCTATTGGATATGATTCTCGTATTGGTTCTAAATTTTTAAGTTCTTCTGTTGGTTTTGGAGGTTCCTGTTTTCAGAAAGATATCCTAAATCTTGTGTATATTTCTCACAGCTTAGGCTTGCAAGAAGTTGCCGATTATTGGGAACAAGTAATCATCATGAATGATTATCAAAAAAGAAGGTTCGCAGATAATATTATCAGTACTTTATACAACACCGTATCGGGTAAAAAAATAGTATTCTTTGGTTGGGCATTTAAAAAAGACACCAATGATACTCGTGAATCTGCCGCTATCTATGTAGCAGATGCCTTATTAGAAGAAAGAGCGGAATTAAGCGTTTTTGATCCTCAAGTAAAAGAACAAATAGTATTTAGAGATTTAGATTATTTAAATACACGTACTCCCGAAGAAAATAGAAATTTACTTACCGTAGTAAATGATCCTATGGAGCAAGTAGAAAATGCTCATGCCATCGCTATACTAACCGAGTGGGATGAATTTAAAACCTACGATTGGGAGAAAATATATGACAAAATGTTAAAACCAGCCTTTATATTTGACGGAAGACGTCTTTTAGACAAAGCTAAAATGGAAGAAATTGGTTTTAACTATTACAGAATAGGTCAAGTTTAGTTCCGAACACCAAATGTATCCATAAGAATTAAATTATTAATTGACACTATAACTATTTGAATATGAAAGTACTAGTAACTGGAGCTGCAGGATTTATTGGCTTCCATACCGCGCAAAAATTATTAGATAACGGACATGAGGTTGTTGGTTTAGACAATATTAATGATTATTATGACACTGATCTAAAATTTGCGAGGCTAAAAGAGTTAGGTATCTTAAGAAAGAACGCAACTCTTTTTAATAGCTTAAGTAATAGTGAAACTTTCAAAGATCAATTTAAGTTTATAAGGCTCAATATTGAAGACCGTAAAAACTTACCCGCGTTATTCGCCGAAGAAAATTTTGATATTGTTTGTAATTTGGCTGCACAAGCTGGTGTTAGGTATAGTATTGAAAATCCAGAAACGTATATTGATAGTAATATTGTTGGCTTTTTAAATATTTTAGAATGTTGCAGACATCACTCAATTAATCATTTAGTATACGCAAGTAGTTCAAGTGTTTATGGTTTAAATAAAGAAGTTCCTTTTAAAACAACTGACACTGTAGACCACCCAATAAGCTTATACGCTGCAAGTAAAAAAGCGAATGAACTAATGGCACACACCTATAGTCATCTCTATGGGTTTGCTACAACAGGGCTACGTTTCTTCACCGTGTATGGACCATGGGGAAGACCTGATATGGCTATCTATTTATTCACCGATGCTATAAGTAAAAATAAGCCTATTAAAGTTTTTAACCATGGAGACATGGAACGAGATTTCACGTATGTCGATGATATTGTTGAAGGAGTGTTTAGGATCATAGAAAAAGATACTAAAGAACGAATCACAAAAAACGAAGGTTATAAAATCTATAATATAGGAAACAACGACAGTGTGAAGTTAACAGATTTCATTATTGAGATTGAAAAAAATTTAGCAGTAACCGCTCAAAAAGAATTTTTACCGATGCAACCTGGAGATGTAGCAAGAACTTGGGCAAATGTAGATGAGTTAATTACAGATTATAATTATTCTCCGAAAACTTCTGTTTCAAGTGGTATCAAAAAATTTGTGCAATGGTATCAGGAGTATCATTCTAAAAATGCATTAAAATAAAAAAAATGGATATTAAAGAATTAAATTTAGATTCAAATTTTCATATCTTAGTTACAGGTGGGGCTGGTTTTATAGGCTCTAACATTTGTGAATCCTTATTATCTAACGGTAATAAAGTTACTTGCTTAGACAATTTTTCCACAGGAAAAAGAGAAAATATACAACCCCTATTATTAAATTCTAATTTCACACTTATTGAGGGTGATATAAGAAAACTTGAAGATTGCTTGACAGCCTGCAAGGATGTTGATTTTGTATTACACGAAGCTGCGCTAGGATCTGTACCACGTTCAATAAATGATCCTATAACCAGCAATGATGTAAATGTATCAGGGTTCTTAAATATGCTAGTAGCGGCAAGAGATTCAAAAGTTAAACGCTTTATTTTCGCCGCAAGCTCGTCTACTTATGGAGATTCTGAAAGTTTACCAAAAATAGAGGATAACATTGGAAAACCGTTATCTCCTTATGCTATTACAAAATATGTTAATGAATTGTATGCCGAAATTTTTTCTAAAACTTACGGTCTAGAGACAATAGGATTAAGATACTTTAACGTTTTTGGAAGGAAACAAGATCCCAACGGGGCCTATGCTGCGGTAATTCCTAAATTTGTTATTCAGCTATTAAATCATGAATCCCCAACAATAAATGGGGATGGCTCTTACTCTAGAGATTTCACATATATAGATAACGTCATTGAAATGAACGTTAGAGCTATTACAACAACCAATTCAGACGCTATAAACACTGTTTATAATACCGCTTTTGGAGAACGAACCGATTTAACAGAGCTTATAACCCTGTTGAAAGAATACCTTGGAAAGTTTGACAATAAAATCAATAATATTGAAATAAAATATGGACCAAACAGACAAGGTGATGTGCCACACTCTTTGGCTTCCATTGATAAAGCGAAAAAATTGCTACAGTACGACCCCAAGTTTGATATAAAACAGGGGTTGAAAGAAGCTGTAAATTGGTATTATAAAAATTTAAAATAGAAAAATGAAAAATATAAAAATAGCAATCATCGGCCTTGGATATGTAGGCTTGCCTTTAGCTAGGTTATTTGCAACCAAATATTCTGTTGTTGGATTTGACATCAATAAACAAAGAGTAAATGATTTGAATACTGGCCATGATGCTACCTTAGAAGTTGATAACAAAACATTAAACGCTGTTTTAAAAAATAAATCTGACAGTAAATTAGGTCTTTATTGTTCTTATTCTATAGAAGACTTAAAAGATTGTAACTATTATATAGTAACAGTACCAACCCCTGTTGATAAAAATAACAGACCAGATTTAACCCCTCTATACAAGTCCAGCGAAACTGTTGCTTCAGTTCTAAAAAAAGGAGATATTGTTATTTATGAATCAACAGTATATCCTGGAGCTACAGAAGAAGAATGTATCCCTGTTTTAGAAAAAGTTAGTGGACTAAAGTTTAACACAGACTTCTTTGCTGGATATTCTCCAGAGCGCATTAACCCAGGGGACAAAGAGCATACGGTAGAAAAAATTTTAAAAGTAACTTCTGGGTCTACCCCAGAAATTGGTATTAAAGTAGATAACTTATACAAATCCGTAATTACAGCAGGTACGCACCTAGCCCCTACTATCAAGGTAGCCGAAGCAGCTAAAGTAATTGAAAACTCACAACGTGATATAAATATTGCTTTCGTTAATGAATTAGCAAAGATTTTCAATCTAATGAATATTGATACGCATGCTGTCTTAGAAGCTGCGGGTACCAAATGGAATTTTCTTCCCTTTAAGCCTGGTTTAGTCGGAGGACACTGCATAGGAGTTGACCCGTACTATTTAGCTCAAAAAGCACAAGAATATGGCTATCATCCAGAAATCATATTGGCTGGGCGAAGACTTAATGATAGCATGGGAGGCTATGTGGCTTCTGAAGTTATTAAATTAATGCTCAAAAATGATTTAAAAATTAAGAATGCTAAAATTTTAGTTTTAGGCATTACCTTTAAAGAGAATTGTCCTGATGTACGCAATACAAAGGCAGTAGACGTTATTTCTAATTTAAAAGAATACGGCATTGAAACTACTGTTTATGATCCATGGGCATCACCAGAGGAGGTATTACATGAATACAATCTAAATACAATTAAAGATATACCTTCTGAGAAATATAGCGCAATTGTTTTAACTGTCGCACATAAAGAATATGAGGAATTAGAATTAAATAATTATCTTGAAACAAATGGAGTCATTTATGATGTAAAAGGAGTCTTAAAATCTAAAGGCATCGCTAGATTATAAAAAATACTTTTAACGCTTTAAAGCCTTAATCTCAAAAAGATTAAGGCTTTATTTTTTTAAAAAAATTAGACACAAAAAACATCAAAAGTGTATTTGATCGAAAAAAAAAAGTATTTCATAGTCCAAAAAGTGTATTTTGTCGTAATTATACAAAAAACATTAACTAATGAAATTTTTAGCATTTTACATTTTTTTACTTTCTTTCATATCTGCCACTGGACAATGGACAGCTAACTCCAATGGATTGTACACTAGTCAAAAAGTTGGTATCAACACAACTAGCCCAAAAGCTAGTTTAGAAATTGTTTCAACTGTAAATGGTAAATCGCTATCGTTATATGGAAATAATAGAGATATTGATTTCTATATGGGCCACTCCAATTATTCTTATGGTTATTACTTAAGATACGCAGGAACAAAATCTGGTAATGAAAATAGCCTAGAACTCTGGACAAATAATCTAGAGGGTACCGATATTTTGTCTTATAAGATAAAACAAACTGGAAATATTTCCTTTTACCAAAAAGTAGGTATTGGAACAGAAGACACAGGAAATCACAAATTAGCGATAGAAGGATCTGTAGGCGCCAGAGAAGTGGTGGTTGAAGGCGATGGTTGGTCAGATTTTGTATTTAAAGAGAATTATAAATTACCAACACTTGACAGCGTTCAAAGCTACATAACAAAAAATGGTCACTTAAAAGATATTCCTAGCGCTAAAGATATTGAGAACAATGGAATTCCTTTAGGTAAAATGGATTCCAAATTATTGCAAAAAATTGAAGAACTTACTTTATATATTTTAGAGTTAAACAATAACCTTAAGAAGCAAGAAAAAGAAATTGAATCTTTAAAAATTGAAAATAATAATATCCAAAAATTAATTTCAAAAAATTAAATCAAAATTCAATTTCAATTATGAATTTCTCGTTAAATATTATCTCCAAGTATCTAATTTTAATAGTAATTAGTTTATCTATCACTAGTATTGAAGCTTCCGAAATTAAAGCTTCATCATTTGGCTACAATTCCAGTGATGCAACTACTGCCTTAAAGAATGCGCTAAATTCTTCTTATGACACTATAATAATTGATAAACAAAGTGGTCCATGGAAGATTGGTCCTTTAAGCTTAATTGACCTAAGTAATAAAGTCATTATTATCGAAAGTGGTGTGGTTATAGAGGGTATCACAGGTAAGTTTTACAACAGTACCGATGCACTGTTTAAATTCATTCGTCCAAATAATATAACTATAAATGGTTACGGCTCTACTTTTAAAATGGACACTGACAATTTAATTAAAAGCTATAGCAGAACAGAGCACAGACACAGCTTAAGCATATTAGGGGGGCTAAATGTTAAAGTAAACGGATTAAATATTGATGGAAGTGGCGGCGATGGAATTTACATTGCAAGGTATAATACTACAAATTCAAAAAACATAACAATCAAAGATGTAATATCTAAAAAAAATGCAAGAGACGGAATTTCTATAATTTCAGCAGATGGATTATATATTAGTAATTCCGAATTCAATGAATCCTACAAAGGTATATTAGGCTGTGGCGTTAACTTTGAACCCAACACCACTAATGATACATTAAAAGATATCATATTTAAAAATTGTAAGTTTATAAAAAACTATTACAGTGGCATTCAAATAAGCACCCTTCATTTGAATGGAAGCAGTGCATTATTAGATATCACAATTGAAGATTCTTATATATCAAATAATTCATATTTAAATTCCGTAGGTGCAGCCGAGATAAATATTGGTGTTGGAAGCAGTGTCTTAAATCCGGCAAAAGGAAGTGTGGATTTTATAAATACTAAAATAGAAAACGCAAAGGGTTATGCTATAAGCTCCAAATTACCTTCAAATTCATTTTCTGTAGATTTTACTAATACTGTGCTTAAAAATGTTGCAATAGAAAAAGGATCTCCTATAATACTTTCTACAAACAATTATTCAAATAACACCTTAGGTTTTGGTAACATAACATTTAATAACACCGAAATAGAGTACAGCAGAGATAGTCCTTTCACTGTAGTGTACGCATCTAAAACAAATGGCGGCATGTATAATGTAAATGGAAGCTTTACTATTGTAAACAGTGCTTTAAACATTAATAATGTTATAAAATATGATAATGTATCTGCTTTCAATAATGTCAAATTACAATATAAATTTGCCTCTATACTACCCAGTGATGTAAAAACTCCTCCTGTAACATCAAATTGTTCTGAAAACTTGAATTTGAGTACCACTGAAACTAAACCGTTTACAAAAAGCGCTCAAAAGACAATTACGTCAACATCTAGTATATTGCATTCAATCTCTGGAACTTCAACATATTCCGCTGGAGAAAAAATCACTTTAAAACCTGGTTTTAAAACAAATTCATCTTCTAATAAAAGACTTGTAATTAAAAATGAACCATGTACTTCTTCTTTATCTTCTTCAAGTTTAAAAGCTTCTTTAATTGAAAGTTCTGATTTTTTCGTATGGCCTTCAGATGATAGTGAAGAATTAATAAAAACTAAAGCCATTTTGACAGAAAATCCTGTTCAAAAAAACAGTTATTTGAGATTTGAAGCTGAAACAGATGAAATTGTTACCATTAGTATTTTCGATCTTCAATCGACTCTCGTAAAACAAATACTTGTCAACGAAAAATTCACAAAAGGAATACATGATGTAAAGGTTGACTTCAGTACTCTAAACGTAGGACTTTACATTATATCACTTCAAAAAATTAATGAAACAGTAGCTATTAAAGCCCTAAAAAATTAGGCTTCAGAATTTTAATAGGACTGACTGTGTATTAAAAAAATTAACGTAAGGTTAATCACAATAAAATATTGATCTTACTTATAAGAAAAAAATTAAAAATTTAATATAATTATGCCGATTGTTGTTGAGTTTAAGCAAATATTTTAGTTTATCTGAATAAGAAGAACGATAAGGTTCTAAGACCTCAAAACATTTTTGATTTTGAATTAGAAGATTCTTTTGAGGAATTTATAATTTTGTTTTGTAACTGAATATCAATTTATAATAGAGCCTATTGTATTAGAAATTATATTCAGTACTTTCCACATTCTTATACAAATTTGATAATATTTGTATATATTACTCCTATAAAATTAGTTGTATTGAGTATATTTCTCATACCTTGAGTTAAATAGAAAGAATCATTTATCTCAACATATTGAATTAATAGCACCCCAACTCTGCTTTGACTGATTCAGAGGGCGTTAAGCTATAAACTACCTAAAACCTAATACAATATTTTTTTTCAATATTAAGGTTGTTCAATGTAAATAATAATATTACATTAAATAAATTAAAAATTAAATTTATGGACCGGCACTTACCTTTACTATTTAGTCGACTAAGAAAAAATACACAGAAATAGAATATATTCAACTTAAAAGTGTAAAATTAAAAATCTCTATAAATATATTTTATTTTAAGTCTTCTAACAATATTGAAACATTGGTATTATTAATTTTATCATAATTACTATACTTAATAATTTGATTACCATTTTGGAGCATTTTAAAGTTACCCTGAATATCTTTTAAAGTTTTTAAGGTTTCCCAACCATTAATTGTTATTAGCGGAACCTCCGTAAAATACTCCACCTCGATGTTGTTAAAAGTAAAGCCACCTAAAGATTCCGTTTCACTACTGTAATCAGCAACTTCTAACGTGATTGGAGACTTAGAATTATCTCTACAGATATTCTTTAAAATACAATCTGTAAAAGTTACATGAAAACCTTCTGCTACTTTTCTACTATATAGCATTCCCCAATCACTACCGTCAATTGTCAATCTATCAAACTGCACATCACCCTGGACAAGACTACTACTATTACCTCCTATCACAATTTCACTATCGACATATGCATTTTCAATAGATGAATTAGAACTTGTAAAACAATCTGTAAAGTTTATTGAAATAGGACTAGAATTAGAAGTCAAATTACCTAAAGACAAAAGAATTCCTGCATGCTTATTTTTAGTAAAACTACAATTATTAAAATTAATATTTTGTAATATATCACTCTCCCTATTTGGTTCAAAATCCACACCAGACTCCGGCAAAGCACCATTTGTTTCTGAAAATAAACTATTAGAAACCCATACATTTTTAGCTGAAATAATACTAAAACCTTGTCTCTTATTATTGATTGATTTAATATCTTCTATAATAATGTTTTCAGAAAAGGTACCAGGATTTTCTGTTCCTGATAAATAAATACCATCGCCACCACTATCTCTAAATTCCAATCCTCTAATTGTAATACCAGAAGAGCCTCTAATAGATAAGGCATGCCTCCACTCTCCGTCTGTATACTCTTCTTTATTCATTTGAAAAGAAGCTCCATAACCATCAATAATTAAATCTTCACACATTATAAGATCAATTAATGAAGCACTTAATACACCAAAAGCAAATGCCTTTGAACGTATAACAACCCCTTCTTCTATGAAGATACGTTTATTATTAATACCAAATAACTTTAATGGCTCTATGATCCAATCAGCCTCTTGCTTGTCTATTATAATTACGCTATTGTTAGATTCTAGTGCTGCTTTCAAAGCTACTGTAGCGTTTTCTTTCGTATATCCAAATGTTGATGCCATAACTCCATTTTCCGGGTATATCTGCCCTTCTTTTAAAGTTACTGTGGGAATAGGAGTTGACACAGGAGGATCTACTGGATCAACCTCTTTGTCTTCTACAAGTTCTTCAGTAACTTCTTCTGCAACTACTACTTCTTCTAAGAAGTTATCGTTAGAGCATGCAGTGAAAAATGTTACCAACAAATAAATCAAGAGAATATTAAACGTATTTTTCATTTTTAATGTGATTTGAGGGGTATATATAAAGCGAAGTAGGTTGGCTTATTAATTGCTGATAATTAGTAAATGAGTTAATAATTATACTAAGTACGTTAATAAGTTCCTTTTAGTATGAAATGCACGATTTATTCGATGAAATACACATTTAGAGTATGTAAATGTTAATTTTAATTTAAAAAATAGTTGATATTATCAAAAACTTCAAAAAAAAAATGATCAAGTTTTAATTAATAAAAAAATGTTTAAAATTATATGTATAGCTTTGAATACAATAATTGCAATTAAAATATATTTATATATGAATGAGATAACTAAAAAAGACTTGTTTAGATACGCCGGTGAAACTTCAATGCTAAAAGGATTTAGAAAGGAAGGCTTCAGATACACCTACTTATTTAGAAAAGCATCAAAATATAAAAAGAGGTCTATCTTGGGCATATTTTATAGACTATTAGTTAAAAAATACAGCTATAAATATGGGTATCAAATACCTATAAATACCGAAATTGGAGAAGGTTTTTACTTGGGACATTTTGGACCAGTTGTAATAAATTCAAAAGCAAAAATTGGCAAAAATTGTAATATCGCCCACAATACTACTATAGGACAATCAAACAGAGGCAGATTAAAGGGGTACCCTACCTTAGGTAATAAGGTCTGGGTTGGAACTGGATCTGTAATTGTTGGAAAAGTATTTATTGGGAACAACGTTTTAATAGCCCCCAATAGTTATGTAAACATGGATGTCCCTGACAATTCAATTGTCATGGGCAACCCATCTAATATTATCCTTAAAGAAAATGCTACAGAAGATTATATAAATTATATGCTATAATTATATTAATGCCTTGAATATATATAATTCAACTCAATATCTACATCTTTGTTATTCTTTTTATCATAATTAATATATTCTACCTCTTTAACAGTATTGCTAATTAAATTAATTGTACCCTTAATATTTGTTACACCTTTTAATGTGTTCAAATGCGACCCTCTCACCCTTAAATAAGGTGCTTTTGAATAATATTCTAATTGTAAATTTTCAAAATAATACCCACCAAGGAAATATGTTTCTTTATAATAATCCGGCACCTCTAAATTAATAACTGCACTCTTTTCATTTTTAGATATATTATTCACCACGCAATCTTTAAAAGTTACCGTGTACGCATTACTTGTTTTTCTACTATAAAAAAAACTCCACTCAGAGTCTTTAACCAAGCATTTATTAAATATAACATGACCTTTAACAGGGTTTTCCTTTTTAGCTGTAAACACTAACTCAGCTTTAGCATAGGGGTTTTCAAGACTGTGATTATTAGATATAACACAATTATTAAATGTAACACTAACAGGAGTTGAATTAGAATTTAATTTACTCAACGCTAAAAGAATACCTGAATGTCCGTTTTTTTCGAATAAGCAATTATTAAAATTTATATCAACTACTCTATCCTGTTCTGAATTTGGCTCAATGTCTATACCTGCTTCTGGTAATGCTCCATTTGTATCACAAAACATAGAATTTTCAATCACTACGTGTTCCGCGCTTATAATTGATAATCCTTGCCTTTTATTATTTTGACAAATAATTTCGTTCAAATGAATATTTGAACTAAAACTTCTAGTACTACTTCCTGATATGTAAACACCATCTCCTCCTGAATCCATTATATGTAATTTTTCTATAAACACATTGTTACATCCCAAAAGACTTATTGCATTACGCCATTCGCCATTTACATATTCTTCCTTGTTCATAGATAATTTACCATTATTACCTATAATAATTATATTATTACTATTGATAAATTTGAGTAATACATCATTCGTTCTTTTAAATGCCTTTGGTTTGGCTCTAAGAGACACACCGTCCTCAAATATTATTGTTTTGTTATAAACATTAAACAAAGTAATTGGATCTAAAAAATAATCTTCAATATTACTTTTAATAATTATACTATCAATATTTGAATTTAACGCTAACTTAAGTTCATCTGTTAAATCAAAATTTAAACTTGTGGTTTTTTCTGGTATCTTAATAGATTTTGCAACACATATATTTTGAATTGAAATAAGAATAATTATGATAATAAATTTTTGAAACATATTTTAATTATTTTACAAAAGCCCCGTATAACTTATATTAACTTGAGTTAATCGAAAAAAATAAATATAATATAATTAAACGAAAATATAATGATGATATTTGCATTTTGCAACATGATCTATCTAAAAAGAAAAAGTTTATTTTAATGAATAACAAGTATTTCGACATTTTTTTAAATAAAATAAAGAGTGTCTCAAAGAATCAAGTTGCCAGAAATTTCTTTATTGTAGGAGTTGTTACTTTATTGGTAAAAATTATTTCATTTTATAAAGAAGCTCTAATCGCAAGAACCTTTGGCCTATCAGAATTATTAGATACATTTTATCTTTCAATTCTAATACCCACTTTTTTGCAAACAGTTTTTATCGGCTCCTTGAAAAACCTATTCATACCTAATTATATAGTTGAATCAAAAAAAGGGGAGGACTTAGGTAGCTTTCAATCTGTAAGTTTTTTAATTGTTCTTATTTTAGTAACCATTTTAAGCCTTTTTGCATTAATATTTGTTTATTTCTTTTTAGAGCTAACCTTTCCTGGACATGACCTAAAGTATTATGACTTAATAAGAACGCAATTTTATATTGTATTACCCTGTATTTTCTTCTGGGGTATGGCATCTCTAATTTCTGGATTAATAGAAATAAAGGGCAAATTTTTAATTACATCTTTAACACCAATTTTCACAGCATTTACTACATTGATATGCTTGTTCTTTTACAAGGGTTATCTAGGGGATTTTGTATTGGCTGTAGGCTTATTAACCGGTAGTATCATTAGCTTTTTTGTTTTATGCTTCTATTCTAAATCTAAAAATTTAATAATCTTATCAAAACCACAGAAGAGTGAGAATATATCGATAATGATTAAACAATTACCTCCCAAAATTTTCTCTGGTTTATTTACTGGTTTAAATGGTTTTGTTGATCAATTCTTTGCAGCCCAATTAATTGTAGGATCTATAACAGCCATCAATTATGGTATTAAAATTCCTTCATTTGTTGTTGGCATCCTGATAATGGCTATTGGTAACGTTTTGTTACCACATTTTTCAAAATTAGTTGTAGAAGACATAAATAACGCCTATAAATACCTATTTAAAGTACTCAAAATCTTGTTTATTGTTACTCTTGCAATTACAGGAATATTCGTTTACTTCTCAGAATATATTGTTTGGTTATTATTCGAGAAAGATCAATTTACTGCTCAGGATACCCAAGTAGTGTATCAAATACAACAAATAGCTTTAATTTATATCCCTTTTTATTTAACTACTTTAGTAACTGTTAAATTTTTGACAGCTATAAACAAAAATAAATTTATGGCTTGGACGTCTCTTTGGAACCTAGCACTAAATATTATTTTAAATATCATTTTCATTAAATATTACAAAGTCTACGGCTTAGTATTAAGTACCACATTAGTATATATTATAAGTAGTTTTATATACTTTGCTTACACTATAAAACAATATAAATTACAAAAAATAGAAATATGAAAATAGACTTTATTATTTCTGCTTTACATGGTGGCGGTGCGGAAAGGGTTATGGTATTACTAGCTGAATATTTTTCTAAAAAAAATCATACTGTAAGTTTAATAACATTTAACGATGGAGAATTTTATGAGCTTAATGAAAATATTACTCGCGTAAAATTGCATCATGGTAAAATAAAAAACCATAAAATTAGGTCTTTCATAAATCTACTTAGCTATTACAAATTAAAAAATAATAGACCAGATTATATAATATCATTTCTAACTCTAATAAATTTAATAACAATTATAGTTGCTAAATTTTACAGTATAAATATAATTGCCTCAGAACATATAAATCATCTACAGCAAAAATCTAAGTTAGCTTTATTTACAAAAAAATATATTTATAAATATGCAAATTACGTAACTGTATTAACTTCTTATGATGTTAATTATTATCAAAAACTTAAAGCAAATGTGGTTGTAATGCCAAATCCAAGTACTTTTAGTTCGTTTAATGAAATAGGTAATATCAGAAACAAAACAATAATTGCTATTGGTAATTTAGACAGATATAATCATAAGGGTTTTGATAATCTAATCTCAATTATAGCGCCTATTTTTTCAAAACATCCAGATTGGACTCTTAAAATTATTGGCGCAGGAGATCTTGGAATGACTTTCCTTCAAAGTTTAGTAGAAAAACATAATATAAATTCAAATGTAGAATTTTTAGGATTTAAAAGTAATGTATCTAAGTACATGCAAGAATCTGAAATATTCGTTTTATCTTCTCGATTTGAAGGATTACCTATGGTTTTGATAGAAGCAATGTCTCAAGGAATGGCTTGTATAGCCTATGATTGTGTTACTGGTCCTTCTGATATTATAAAAAACAATTATAATGGACTTCTTATCGATGATCAGGATAGTACGAAGATGCGTGAAGGAATTATTTCATTAATAAATGATGAAAACCTTAGAGCTAAATTAAAAAACAACTCTACTGAAAGTATAAAAAAATATGATATAGAAAACATATATCAACAGTGGTTAAAATTATTGAAAGATGGATAAATTAAAATATTTAATTTACATTTTCTTCTATGTGCCGATATTTTATAGTTGTTTAAATTTACAGGTTTTCATAACGAATTTTATATCTGTAAGTCTTGGTCAAATATCTGCTTATTTAATGATAGCATTTATTTTTGCAGGTATTCTTTTGGTGTTGAAAAAAAGCGAAGAAAAAGCTCCATTAATAAAATTATGGATTGCTTTTTATTTTTTATATTATACGTTTTCACTAATTGCAAGCGCAGTTCTAGGGAACGAAGCTGACATTTTAAAAACACTGGTTTATATAACCTATTTTTTAGGATTTTCTGTTCTTTTAAGTATTCCAGAGTATAGAAAACTTACATTAAAAGTATTAACTATTACATTTTTCACCACTACATTGTTATTAATTTACTTCAAATTTATTAATTTCTCAGTAGATGTCAGCGGTATTTATGAATATAACTTAGATAGAGCTGGTGGAGTATATGGAGATGCCAACAATGCTGCGGTATCTTCTTTGCTTTCATTCATATTTATAAATCAAAGTTTAAAAAATTCCAAAAATAAATACCTTAAATATATTAAGCTAGTAGGAATGCTCATTTCATTCTATGCCGTCTTATTGACTTTTTCTAAAACTGGATTTGTCGTTGCATTGTTAGTAATAATGCTTGTTAATTATAAATTATTTACACCTAAAAGAATATTATTTACAATAATTTTTGTGCCCATCCTTTTAATAGGCTCCATAAACCTTGCTCTTAGTAGTGGAAAACTATCTACGGTTCAACAAACTCGTGTCGAAAATATAGCAAGTATTTTAACATTAGAAACAGATAATGTTGGTTTATCTGGGCGAGATTACCTTTTACAAAACATGTTAAACTACATCAATGAAAACCCAATAATTGGCAATGGACTAAGGTTCTCAAATATTATCAGAGGACATAATACAATTCTAGGAGTATGGGCAGATGCTGGAATATTTACATTCATATTTTTTATAATTCTACTTATTACTTATGTAAAATCCTCATTTACATCTAACAGTAATGTAAAATACTTTTCTTTAGCAATACTTTGCACATTATATATTTTCATGTTGAGCTTACAGACCATAATAAATCAAGGCTACATAATGGTAGTATTTGTTTATTTAGCATATAACATTAACGACAATCAAATAAAAAAACATGAGTATAAACCCTGAATATTATAAAACGCCAGAATATAATATATTTAACAAAATAATTAGAAGTTTCTATAACTTTTATAGGTATAATATTTTATCTGATGAAAAATATGTAAAAAGAAGGTTTTTAAAAGCACATGGATTTGAACTAGATTTAGAAAATCCTAAAACTTTAAATGAAAAAATAAATTGCTTAAAATTAAATGATAGAAGGCCATTACATACTGAGTTAGCGGATAAATTAAGCGTTAGAGAATATATTAAAAAAAATATAGGGGAAGAATACTTAGTCCCTTTATTATTTTCAACAAATAAAGTTGATGATATAAAACCTGAAAATTTACCAGAAGCTCCATTCATTATAAAGGCAAATCACGATAGCTCTGGAGGAATCGTAATTATAGATAAAGCAAGTGCAAATTGGGATGAAATTAGGCAAGAACTTAATAGAAGACTTGCTTTAAATTACTACGACAGAAGCAAAGAATGGCAATATAAAAATATTGAGAAAAAAATAATTATTGAGGATTTATTAATTGATGAAGGAGGAAAAGCTCCAAAAGATTATAAATTTCATATTCTAAATCATAAAACAGAGACAATTTCTGTGGATGCTAGTAGAGGATCAATAGAGCATAAAAGAAATTGGTATAACTCGAAATGGGAAAGATCTCCTTTTTATTGGCCCTCCTATAAAAACGGAAAGCCCTATGCTATTCCCGCAGATTATGAAATAAAAAGGCCCTACAATTTAAATAAAATGATTACACTATCTGAAATACTGTCAAAAGAATTTCCTTATGTTAGAGTTGATTGGTATGAAGTTGATAATAAATTATATTTTGGCGAAATAACTTTTCATCATGATTCAGGTTATAGTCCTATAATTGAAAAAGAATGGGATATAAAACTAGGTGAAAAATTAAAATTATAAAATATGATTAATTCCAAAGCTGATTTAAAAAAATATATTGAAGCTGATAAAATCGCAAAAAATATTGATGACTCTAGTATCAAAAGCAAGATTCAGTCATTCTTATATCCAGAACCTATCTGGAAATTTCAAAAACTTTTAAGAAAAACTGAATATTATCAAAATAAAAACAAAAACATATTTGAGAAAGTATACTTCTACTTACTTCTTATGAAGTACAAAAAATTATCTCTTAATTTAGGATATTCTATACCAAGAAATGTTTTTGGTCCTGGATTAGCAATCATGCATTACGGTACAATAGTAATTAATAGTAAAACTAAAATTGGAAAAAATTGCAGAATACATGTCTGCGTAAATATTGGTGCATCGGGAGGAAAACCAGAAGCTCCTCAAATAGGTGATAATGTATACATTGGACCAGGCGCTAAAATTTACGGAGATATCTCAATTGCGAACAATATTGCTATAGCGGCTAATGCAAGTGTCGGTAAATCTTTTACTGAAGAAAATATCGTTATTGGTGGGGTTCCCGCAAAAAAAATTAAAGAATTTGATATTAAAACAATCCTAAAACATTTATAACTTGAAAATTAAAGTTCTATTTATTCTACCATCGCTGAGAGCAGGAGGCGCAGAAAGAGTCATGTCATTTATCTCTCAATCAATTGATAAAAATAAGTTTGCACCTACTCTACTTGTTATTGAAAGTGAATCTGAAAGTGTTTATGAAATTGAAGGTATACCTTGCGTTTATTTATCAAAAAAAAGAACTTTAAATGCTTTTGGCGCTATATTTAATTTCTTAAGAAAAGAAAAACCAGATGTAGTTTTGAGCACACTTGCTCATGTAAACACCATGATGGCCATACAATCTATTTGGTTTAGAAAAATTAAATTTATAGGTCGTGAAGCAAATGTGCTGAGTGTATTAGGAAAAATACAAAAAAACAATAGTTTGCTACATAAAGTATTTTCTGCAAAAAAATTTTATAATTTGCTTGACATTCTCATTTGTCAATCTGAAGATATGAAAAATGACATGATTGCTAATTATAATTTAAAACCAGAAAATATAACTGTAATTAACAATCCAATTTCTGATAAATTCAATTTAAAAGAAAAGAACACTATAAGCGAAGTACCCAATTTTATAACGGTAGGCGCTTTAGAGAAAAGAAAGGGACATGAAAGGATATTAGAATCTCTTTCGATGCTTGATTTTAATTTTAAATACACTATTGTAGGAAAGGGTTCTGAAAAAGAAAATATTGAATTAAAAGCTGCTAAATTAGGCTTGAGCAATAAGATTAAATTTATTCCTTTTTCCAATGATATTAACACCTATTTACACGAAAGTAATCTATTCTTATTGGGGTCTTTTGTTGAAGGTTTTCCTAATGCTTTAATTGAGGCCATTGCTACAGGAACAAAGGCTATAGTATTCAACTGCCCTGGAGGAATCAATGAAATATTAGAGCCAGGAATTAATGGATATATAGCAGAAACTAAAGAAGAATATTCTCACTATATTAAGATGGCTTTAAATGAAAATTCAGATCCTAAGGTAATAGCAAAAGGTGTTAGGGAGCGATACGATCGTGATAAAATCTTAAAATTATACGAAAATTTATTTTTGAAACTTAACGAAAGATGAAAATTTTACAAGCAATAAATTCTTTAGCCACTGGAGGTGCTGAAAAATTGGTAATAGATTTAATAGATAAACTTTCTCTAAAAGGTTTTGAAGTATCTCTACTATTATTAGACGGAGGCGACAGTGTTTTTTTGAAAAAGTTAAAAAGTAAACATCCAAAAATTAAAATTTACGCACTTGGTGAAAATAAAAATATTTACAAACCAAAAAATATTCTAAAAATTAGAGCTATTATTAAAAATTACGATCTTGTTCATGTTCATTTATTCCCTATGTTCTACTGGGTAGCATTTGCAAATTTTTTCAAATTTAAACCTTGTAAATTACTATTTACGGAACATAATACAACTAATAAAAGAAGAAATAAAAAAAGTATAAAATTAGTTGAAAAATTTATTTACAAGCAATATGATAAAATAATAACAATTTCTGACGCCGTAGATGTAAATCTAAAGGAACACTTATCACCTTCTTACGATAAACGTATAGAATTAGTTTACAATGGAATAAATTTAGAAGAAATAAAAAAGGCTAATCCCTTAGACTTATCTGAGTTTAATATTCCTATAAATTCTAAAATAATTTTACAAGTATCAAGTTTTACCGCTCAAAAAAGTCAGGATATTGCTATAAAGGCATTAGTGAAACTTCCAGAAAATTTTCATCTAATATTAATTGGAGATGGAGTTACAAAAGAAACGAATCTCAATTTAGCTAAAGAAATAAATGTTTTAGACAGAGCACATTTTCTAGGGGTAAGAGGTGATGTTCCTCAATTCTTAAAAACCGTAGACTTTGTGGTTTTAGCATCTAAATATGAAGGATTATCTCTTGCTAGTGTAGAAGGACTTGCATCAGGAAAACCTTTTTTAGCGTCAAATTCACCTGGATTAAAAGAAGTCGTAGAAAATGCCGGAATTTTATTCGAAAATGAAGATGACCTTTCAGCAAAAATTTTAGAACTAAATAATGACCATAAATTTTATAATGAGATAGTTCTCAAATGTAAAACTAAATCTGAAAACTATAACATTGAAAAAATGGTGGATGCTTATGTTAAAATATATAATAGTTTACTAAAATAGGAACACCTGTATACTTTTAGTAAACTCAATAATAAATTATGAAGAAAAAAATTATTAGAATTACAACAGTACCTCAATCTTTAGGCGGCCTTTTAACAGGACAATTAAAATTTATGAAGGATTATTATGATGTAATAGGAATATCTAGTAATGAACAAGTTTTAAAAAATGTAGGAGTAAAAGAAGGAATAAACGTAATTCCTCTAGAAATGACCAGATCAATAACTCCTTTTAAAGATTTGAAAGCCATCATTGATTTATACAAAATACTTAAAAAAGAAAAGCCTTTCATCGTTCATAGTCATACACCAAAAGCAGGAATGGTTGCTATGATTGCTTCAAAATTTGCAAGAGTTCCTAATAGGTTACATACTATTGCTGGTTTACCGCTATTAGAGGCTACCGGTCTCAAAAGAACGCTTTTAAATACTGTTGAAAAAATCACATATGGGTGTGCTACTAAAATTTATCCCAACTCATATGGATTAAAAAAAATAATATTAGAAGAGAGATTCACAATCGATAAAAAATTGAAAGTCATAGGAAATGGCAGTTCTAATGGTATAGATACCTCTATTTTTGATCCAAAACTTTATACTGAAGAACAAAAAAAACAACTTAAAAAATCATTAAATATAAATGATAATGATGTTATTTACACTTTCGTAGGTAGGCTAGTTAAGGATAAAGGAATTAATGAATTGGTTGCTGCGTTTAATCAATTAGAGAAAGAAAAAGAAAATGTAAAATTATTATTGGTAGGCGCTTATGAATCAGAATTAGATCCTTTGAGCCCTGATACATTACTTTTTATCGAAAAAAACTTAAATATTATAAATGTTGGTTGGCAAAACGATGTAAGACCTTATTTTTCAATTTCAAATTTCCTTACATTTCCTAGTTATAGGGAGGGTTTTCCAAATGTCGTACTTCAAGCTAGTGCTATGAAATTATATAGTATTGTTACTGATATAAATGGTTGTAATGAAATCATTATAGAAGGTCTAAATGGAACAATTATTCCTACTAAAAACACAAAAGTATTATATACTAAAATGTTTAATCTACATGACAAAAATATTGCAGATATAGATCTTGAAAAATGTAGAAGCCTAATAATTGAAAAATATGAAAGAACTTTTGTTTGGAAAAAACTCCTTGAAGAATATCAAAGTTTAGAAAATGAAATTAATTAAGTTCATCAATAGAACTATGTACAAAAAGTTTTTAAAACGAATTATAGATTTCTGTATCGCACTAGCCCTGTTATTTATTTTATCCCCTATTTTTTTTAGTTTAATTATAATTAACGCAATTATAAACGGGAATCCTTTTTTTACACAACTTAGACCTGGAAAAAATGAAATAATTTTTCAAGTTATAAAGTTTAAAACAATGAACGATAAAAAAGATAAGAACAATATTATCTTACCCGATAATGAAAGATTAACTAAATTTGGCATCTTTTTAAGAAAGACATCTTTAGATGAGATACCACAATTAATAAATGTACTCAAAGGAGACATGAGCCTTATAGGTCCAAGACCACTTTTAGTACAATATTTACCATATTACAATACCAAAGAAAAATTGAGACATACGGTTAGGCCTGGAATAACTGGATTAGCCCAAATTTCAGGTAGAAATTTTATTTCATGGGAAGAAAAATTTAAATTTGATATAGAATATGTTAATAAAGTTTCACTGCTATTGGATTTAAGAATAATATTACAAACTATTTCAAAAGTCATTAATCGCAAAGACGTAGCAGTTGCAACAAACGAAGTAAGTGAATACTTTGACGCTTACAGAAAAAAACAATTTAGAAATGTATAAAATACTAGTAAAGCGAATATTGGATATTATAATAGCTGCTTTTGCTTTTTTACTTTTATCACCTTTTTTTATAAGCGTAGCTTTAATTTTATTATTTACCAATAATGGAAAACCTTTTTTCTTTCATCCTAGACCAGGAAAGGATGGAAAAATATTTAAAGTGATAAAGTTCAAATCTATGAACGACAAAAAGGATGAGAATGGTGAATTTCTACCTTTTCATTTAAGAGTTACCAAGTTTGGTAATTTTATCCGAAAATATTCTTTAGATGAAATACCGCAACTCTTAAATGTTCTCAAAGGAGATATGAGCTTAATAGGCCCTAGGCCTCTTTTAGTACAATATTTACCTTTATATAATACAGAACAAGCAAGAAGACATGATCTAAAACCGGGCATAACAGGCTGGGCGCAAGTAAATGGTAGAAACGCCATCTCGTGGGAGAAAAAATTTGAACTCGATGTTTGGTATGTTGATCATATTTCATTTTTTTTAGATGTTAAAATTTTATTATTAACGCTAAAAAAGGTGCTAATTAGAGAAGGGGTAAATGCGAGTGAAAATGTAAATATGACTACCTTTACAGGGAGTAACAACTAAGGTTATTCCTTTATTTTAAATTTCTACTTTATACAACACATAAATCTATAAACTAGCATGAAAAATGCCGTAATATTGGGTGGAGGTACTTATGGTGAAGTATTTTTAACCTATTTAACAGAACAAAATTTTAATGTCATTGGTTTTATTGATGATAATAAAGAGAGCCTTGGAAAATTGATCCATGGTGTTCCTGTTTTAGGTGATTTTAAAGATTTAATTAAAAATAACTTTGCTCAAAAAGTACATCAGGTATTTTGCCCAATTGGAGATAATATTGTTAGAACAAAATATTTAGGAATCTTAAATAGAGAAGGCTTTGAAACTCCTAACTTTATCCATGATACTGCTTTAATTAATAAAGATGTACAAATAGGTAATGGTGTTTATTTATTACCGGGAGTAATGATTATGCCACATACCAAATTAGAAGACTATGTGATCATAAGCATGGGGAGCCATATTGCGCATCATACCCTAATCAAAAGAGGAACATTTATTTCTACAGGAGTTAACATTGGAGCAGGAATACTTATAAAAAGAAAAGCTTTCTTAGGGATTAGCTCTACCATAATGACTGGAGTAAAAGTTATTGGAGAAAATACGGTGATTGGATCAGGAGCGGTAGTCATTAGAGATGTTGAAGATAACCATGTAGTAGCAGGAGTTCCTGCAAAAACACTTAAAATTAGAGTTCCAATAAACGATGATGAACCACAACTAGATAAGCCTAAAATTAAAGACCTTAAACTTTTAGGATATAGTTTACAATGTTTAAATCTTAGAACTAAAGATGATAATGATACCTATAAAACAAATTTAAAAAACTTTATAGGTTATGATGCTTTTTATAAAACAGAATTATTTAGCGTAAATAATACCGAAACAGAGCATTTGAAATATTTTACATTAAAGAAAAAAAATATAATAATTGCACTAATGCCGTTCTCTTTGCGTAAAATTATTTTACATGATAAAGACACCACCTATTATGATGCAAGCTCATTTTATGGGTATAGTGGTCCGCTATTTAATGAAGAGATAACAGGAAGTGACATTGATATCTTTTGGCATTTAGTGGATGATTGGTATAAAAACAACAAAGTAATTACGGAGTTTCTACGGTTTAATTTAGAGGGCAACTATAAACAGTATTCCGGAAATTTAATCCCGACACTTAACAATGTAAAAGGAAAAATTTTAACTGATGAAACACAGCAATGGGATGGTTTTATTCCTAAAGTGAGAAATAATTACCGCAAGGCAATTGCCAATGGTTTACATTCAAAAATTTACCACGGCCAAATAGAAGAAAGTACGATAGAAACTTTTTATGACATCTATATTAGTACTATGGACCGAAATAATGCGGATAGTACCTATTACTTTAGTTTAAGTTATTTTAAAAATTTAATTCTCTCGAATCCCAGCAGTACCGCAATTATTTTAATATTTAAAGACGAAACACCTATTTCATCAGAGCTAATATTATTAAACAGAGATACCATGTACTCTTTTCTTGGAGGAACTTTACAAAGTCATTTTGATTTTAGACCAAATGATTTTCTAAAAATGGAAGCCATTAAATGGGGACGTGAAAATGGATATGCCAATTACATATTGGGTGGAGGAAGAGCAAATGAGGATAGTTTATATAAATACAAAAAAACGTTCTTTCCAAAAAATGAGGATGCAATATACTATACTGGAAGAAAAATACTCAATGAAGTGGTCTATGAAAAACTAACTACGCTTGCTAAAAAACATACTTATAAAATAAATAAACAAGATATACTCCAAGATTTTTTCCCGTTATATCGGAAAGAGTAAAAAATAAATTCAGTTTAAAACTAGGTGTATTGATTTTAAAAGAGCCTAATAGAAAAGTAAGCTATTCTTCGTATTTTAATACCGCTCTATTGCCTTTTCTTTCAGCCCTGGAAAAAAGATAACGATCATCTTCTGTACGCGCTCTAATAATCTTTGCTGGACTACCATAAGCAACTACACAATCAGGAAAGTTTTTAGTAACAACAGCGGCAGCACCAATAATGGTATGATCTCCTATAGTAATGTTCTCTATAACTGTAGCTCCAATAGAAATAGCACTACAAAATCCAAGCTCAAGGTTTCCTCCTATTTTTACCCCAGGAGAAACGCTTGAAAAATCTTTTAAAATACTATCATGGCCTACACTAGCGTTGGTATTCACAATACAAGAGTCACCAATAGTAGTATCGCTATTCACAATTACGCCAGGCATAATAACGTTACCTTCACCTAAAGCTACATTTTTTCCTAAAATAGCATTTGGATGAATTGCATTGATAAAATGTAAATCCGGACAAATAGTACGCACTTTATTTACTATACTTTTTCGAGTACAATTATCGCCAATAGCAATAACGATACCATAGATATTATTATCTGAGACGATTTTCTTTAGCGCATCTTCACTTCCTAAAATTTTATATTCAAAGAGACAAGAATCTTTAGCCTTGTACGAGTCAATAAGTCCAAAAATCTCATATTGATTTTGCTCCTCGATAATATCAATAACTACTTTAGCATGACCTGAAGCTCCAAAAACAATAATTTTTTTCATATCTAACTATTTTTATGGGTCAGTTTATCTAATTCAACATCATATTAATTACTAACTTCTTTTTTCCAGAGTTTAAAGCAGGGATAACATCAACATATTCAATTTTCACCTTAGCATCTGCTCCAAAATAAGTCTGATATTCTTCAATAACCTTACGCTCATCTTTAAAAAAATCATGATATAATAGCTTTATTTTTATAGTATAGGTCGTTTTAGATTCTTGGATAAATTGAAACTGATCTATATTATCATATTGTAATATTTTATGAACGATATGGGAAGATAATAATTCCCCGTTTGTTGCCATAAACATATCCATTTTCCGCCCATCTACTGTAGCGAACATGAGTTCACCTTCAACACGTTCCATCATACCTACATCTCCAGTATCATACCGAAGCATTGGCATGGCATAGTTGTATAAATCGGTAATGACAATTCGTCCTAGCTCCCCTAGAGGAACGGCTGTATTAGAATCTAATGCTAACACTTCTACATGATAGCTTGCCCAATTAATTTTGTAATGCTTATTAGATGTATTTAGTTCTTGTTGCCCTAAAATACCATTTTCACTATTGGAATATCTGGAAATAGCTTGTACTCCAAAATAATACAATAATTTATCTCTTACATAGTCATTTAAAGACTCTGCAATACAGATTATGGAACTACATGTATTCAAAATTGGCTTACTGTTCGTTTTCTCTAGATAATTACATAAGTTTTGAAAGGCAGAAGAATATCCTAAAAAACCAATTGAAGAATTTATATGTAATAATTCCGCTACGGCCTTCTTATTTCCAGCATCATCCATTTCATCTACAGAATACATGGCTATATTTTGAGACCATGCCAACCATTTATTTTTTCTATATTGTTTGTCCCACAACCTAAAATAAAAAAGGCGATCTCCTATGTGATATCCTGCTTTTTCTCCAAAATAAATAGTATCCGCTGTATTTCTATTCCGTTTGTTATGATCTTGTGCTACGATGAAAGGTTGTCCTGTAGAACCACTGGTGGCCACCTTATGCAATTTAGTTGTTAAAAATTTTCCGCTTTTAAATTCGTCACCACCAGTTCTAAGTGCTAATTTATTTACTACAGGAAATGATTCTAAAGAAAGTGATGTAGTGGCTAACTTATTATAAAAAGGAACTGTAGCTACAGCATGTTCTAGTAAGTCTGTAATTTTCCTAGCATTGATGGGCTCCTGTTCTTTACGTGTAGCCCCCTCATGTAGCGCTTTAATTTCTTTATAATGAGCTGCTATCTTACCGCCTTTAACTAGGTCTAGGGACCAAAATAACTTTCTACGTAAGCTTCCTAACATATTTTAGATTAAGTTTTCTATAAAAATTTACGGGGGGAAACTTTTCTACTTAGTACTAATATAAATAATTTTATTTGCTAAACTATCAATACTAAACGTTACTCTTTCATTATTTGTTTTAGGTAACACCAAATATCTGGCATAATTAACCTCCTTATTGATCCCATAAAATAGCGGATCCTGCAATAATGAATTATAGGATACCACAGCATACGCTAGCGTATCATAAGCCAATACGTTACCAATATTTTCAGAAAATAGCGACACATTTGTGAAATTAAGCGCTGTATTATTTACAATACGATACTTAATTCTTGTAATTTCTGTTGTTTTTTTTGGAGAAAAGCATGCGCTTAAAACCAAACACATACAGGAAAAACACACTACGTATTTCATTTACTTCTAATTATTTTTAAAAGTAGTCCAAAATGTATTTTATTTTATAACAAAAGGACGTAATACCCAAAAACTCTATGAAGTGCTCACTTTAAAAATTTAAGATGCTGTGCGCTATGCACTAAAAATAAATAATCTAAATTTACACGAGTTAGCGCTCCATTTTCACTTTTAAATAAGGTATTACGCTTTACAAAACTTTTTCTTTAATTATTCTTTTACATGAAAGCTATCTTCCTTTTTATAGTATTTCTTAGTATCCAGCCTATATATAGCCAGCTAAAAATTACAGGGATAGTATTGGAGCGTACGGAAAAAGGAGATCAGATTAGTTTAGAAGACGTACATATTACCTGGGCAGAGACAACTATAGGAACCTTATCTAATAAGGACGGAGAATTTTCATTAGCCTATACCGCGACGCATACTAAATTAGTATTCAGCTATGTTGGGTATGTTTCTGATACCATCACGGTAAACCGACCCCACCTAGGTAAAATCTATTTACAACCAAACATTGCTTTAGAAGAGGTTGTGGTCAAACGTAAAATTAATTCCATTCAGAAATCTTTATTCAACCCACAAAACACTGTCAATGTAGATAGTAGAGAAATGTTGAAAGCAGCATGTTGTAACCTCTCCGAAAGTTTTGAAACCAACCCATCAGTAGATGTCAGCATTTCTGACGGTATTAGTGGTGCTAAACAAATTCAAATGTTAGGTATGAACAGTCCGTATTTACTGTTTACCCAAGAAAACATGCCCTTTATTCGAGGAGCTTCCCAAATCTACGGCTTATCTTTTATCCCAGGATCTTGGATAGAAAGTATTCAGATTACCAAAGGTGCCGGAGCTGTGCTAAACGGATTTGAGAGTATCTCTGGTCAAATAAATACAGAACTCGTAAAACCACTTACAGATCAAAAGTTTTTCTTTAACAGCTACGCAAATAGCAACGAGCGTTTTGAACTTAATACAAGGTATAATACCATACTCAATGATAAATTAGCGACGGGGCTCTACCTGCATACTAATTTACGTTCTGGAAAAATAGACCGGAACAATGATAATTTCTTAGATACACCCCTTGCTAAGCAGCTTAATCTTATGAATAGGTGGCAATATATAGATTTGGATAAAGGATGGGTGAGCTATCTTAATTTACAATATTTAACGGATAAAAAACAAACGGGTGACACCCGTTATGAACCACGTACAGATAAGTTTACTAGCAATATCTGGGGTAGCGAAATAAACACCCATAGATTTGATGCCTCTGCTAAAATTGGATATGTATTTCCTGACTTACAATACCAAAGTTTTGGCTATCAAACGGCGTATAGTGACCATAGGCAAAACTCCTATTATGGCAATACCATTTACACAATAGATCATCAATCTTTTTACAGCAATCTCTTATTTAATAGCATCATAGGCAGTACTCAACACAAATTTAAAACTGGTCTTAGTTTTAATTATGATAAATATGATGAAGAAGTAACTCTGGAGTACTTTTCTAGAGTTGATAATGCTATTGGTTCCTTTTTTGAGTACACGTATGATAGTTTAGAAAAATTAAGCTTTGTTGCGGGCCTACGGGCAGACCATTCTAACAGATTAGGAAACTTTATGACGCCAAGGCTCCATGTGCGCTATTCCCTATGGGATAAAGCAAGCTTACGTTTTAATCTTGGTCGCGGTAAAAGAGCCGCAAATATCTACGCAGAAAATCAACAACTATTTGCTTCTAATAGAACTATTACTATTTTAAGCACACAAGGAAAAATTTACGGTTTAGATCCTGAAATAGCTTGGAATACGGGTTTAAACTTTACTCAAAAAGGCTATTTATTTAATCGCCTTTTTGATATTTCTCTAGACTATTATCATGTGAGTTTTATAGATCAAGTGGTCGTAGATTGGGAAACACCACAAGAAATCTCTTTTTATAACCTAAAAGGCAAAAGCATTTCTAATAGTGTTCAAATGGATTTTAATTATGAAATTCTAAAAAATTTAGATATTAGAGCTACTTACAAAAATTATGATGTTCATGTAAACTATAATAAAGGACGCTTAGAAAAACCGTTGCAACCTAGAAATAGAGTGTTCATTAATTTAAATTACGAAACAAAAAAGAAATATGAAGGACGCCAATGGGTTTTAGATTTTACGGCTAATAGACTTGGTAAACAACGCTTGCCAGACACTAGTGCAAACCCGGCACCTTATCAATTAGACACTTATGCCGCGGCCTATACCATTTTAAATACTCAAATCACTAGAATTTTTAACAATAGCTTTGATATCTATATGGGTGGAGAAAATATAGGAAACTTTGTTCAAAAACAACCTATCATTGCTGCTAGTGATCCTTTTGGTCCGTATTTTGATAGTACCATTACCTATGCTCCTACCCTCGGCGGAACCTATTACTTAGGGTTACGTTATAAAATTAAATAATATAATTATGAAATTAAAAATATTTTACTCCCTTTGTACTTTCTTTTTTATCCTTGTGATCCATGGTCAAGATAAAAATAAGAATGCTTCCTTTAAAGTTCAAGGAAATTGTAGTATGTGTGAATCTAGAATAGAAAAAGCAGCCCTTAAAACAAAAGGAGTGAAATTTGCGAGCTGGAATGCTACCACCAAAACCTTCGAAATGATTTTTAATGAGAACACTTGTTCTTTAGACGATGTAAAAAAGGCTATCGTAAAAGCAGGCCATGATGTAGATAGCTTAAGTGCAGAAAGTAAGGTATACGATAAACTACCGCCTTGCTGCCAATACAGAGATCCTAAATCTATGGAAATGGAACATCATTAATTATAATTTAACGACCCTTTTTGCTAAAACGATATTTCCCCCACCATCAACTATTCTAATTACATAAAAGCCAGAAGCAAGGCCGTATAAATCTTTTATGATTACTTTATCCGTGTTTTGAAAAGATTCATCACGGATTAACATTCCCATCATATTAAAAACTTCCACCTTACAATCTATCTTTTTATTTAGATTGATATTAATAGTTTCCGTAAATGGGTTAGGATAAGCTTGAATTATAATAGGCGTATCATCCTTATCATCCTCTTCCCACACAATAACCTGTAAATTAGGAACTACATCATAAGGTTTATAAGATCTGTTGGCTGTACTCTTTTTACCTGTATTTGCATTCTGAACATCAATTGAAGCGGTAAAATCTGATCCGCTATGCGCTTCAAAACCAGGTTTTAATACAATTTCATTAACAGATTCAATAATACAATTAGCGCCTGTGGGTACAATAAAATTATCTCCTGCTTCAACCGTATATTGGTAATAAAAAGATTCTAAAGGTCTATAGGTGTTACTTACAATATAGTTATCTAAAGTAGCTAAGCCATTTGTTGCATAAAAAACCCCCAAAGCTCTGGTATCGATAATATCATTTGGATTAACAACGGGTAATGTTTCACCATTAAAACTATAGGTACCATCAAAGCGAATCATATCTGTTCTAATGAATGCTGAATTATGATGTACTTCTTCCCAATTATGCCATACATAATCTATATAGGTATGGTGCAGAAAAAATACAGGATCTCTTGGAGACAATGGAGTTGGCATCGCACCGCCTGTCCAAACATGAGAACCTCTATGTACTGGCCTTCTTTCTAATTCATTTGTAAACAGAAAAAAGTCTGATAGTCCATATACAGTAGCGAGGTTTGCAGGAGTAGGCATAGGACCGTTACCTCCTAAGTTTCTATTTAAATTCCAATTGGTATTAAAACTTCCTATAAACGTTTCATCCCATAAGGCAGAAGTTGTAGATTGATCTAGCGGAGACTCCCAAAAAGGAATACTTAATTTTGGATTGTAATCTTGTACATAGCGTTCTAATTCAAATACCGCTCTTCTATGCCATGCTAGAAAAATCTCTTTTTCAGATTCATCAGGTAAATTAAAATGCAAATCTAACCTTGATGTATCTGTTGTATTATCGAAATTAAAAAAATTCATATGAAAGGTAGCAATGTCATCAAACCAATTATTTCCCGCTCTTATGGCATAGAAGGAATCAACTAATTCCGATTTTTCATAATCGGTCATCTCTGTATAATTTTTTCGAATACTCTGTGCAGTACTAGAATGAATTATAACTAGAAAAAAGACACCTAAAATTAATATTTTTTTCATAATGGATTGCCTAGATTATTTTAATGTATCGCTATTATTTGTTTAACAGTGCTTGTTGGATTGCTTCAACCTGTTGTTCTAGTAATTTAATTTTCTTCTCTTGCGTAATGGTATACAAAGTTAACTCTTCTATTTTTCTTAAAAGCTTAGCATTCATTTCACCTATTAGAATTCCGTTTTCCTCCACCTCAGACGCACTTGGCATATGCATTAGATACCCGTTTTCATTGATATACTTTTCTACTTGTTCTAATGAAGGAAGTTCATATTTTTTATCAAAAACATAATCGGGCCAATTTACTTGTAAGGCTACTTTAACTTCTTCTGCCACCACATTTCCTGCCACAGCTAATCGATATCCTTGCGTATCTGTAGTACCAATACCCACATTCTGATTGGCATAAAGATCTCTAACGGTCCAATCTACCGTGTTTAAATTAGAATTTAAGGAAGTGTATGCTATAGTTGGCAGAACTTCGGCTTGTGTACTAACACTTAATTCAGAACTCTGTATCGAAACATTGTTAGCAGCATCTAAAGCTGCAATCGTAAAAACATAAGTAGTCTCTGCAGTAAGGTTCGTTATTAAAAAGTTACTGTTCCCTCCTGTTAATCCGATAGAAACACCGTCCTGAAAAATTTCATAATCCGTAACTTCTACATTATCTGTGGCTGCATCCCAAGAAATTTCGATACTGGTCGTTGTGGTATTGCCAGAAATTAGGCCAACTGGTATTGAAGGTGCTGTTGTATCTGAAACCGCCAAGGTAAGCACTACAATACTTTCACTTTGTGCAGACACATTCGCTGCAGCATCTAAAGCTGCAACTGTAAAATTATAGGTGGTTTCTGGAGTAAGTCCGTTTACAGGAAAGCTTGTATTGCCATTAGATAACCCTATAGATACGCCCTCTTGGAAAATTTCGTAGTCTATAACGCCCACATTATCTGTGGCTGCAGTCCAATTTAAATTTACACTTGTGCTTGTGATATTATCAGCAACAAGTCCTGAAGGTGCTGTAGGTACTTCCGTGTCAGCAACGACTAAGGTAAGCACTGTAACACCTGTACTTTGTGCAGACACATTCGCTGCAGCGTCTAAGGCTACAACTGTAAAATTATAGGTCGTTTCAGGAGTAAGTGCGTTTACAGGAAAGCTTATATTGCCATTAGACACTCCTATAGATACGCCCTCTTGGAAAATTTCGTAGTCTGTAACTCCTATATTATCTGTGGCTGCCGTCCAATTTAAATTTACACTACTTGTGGTGATATTATTCGCAACAAGTCCTGAAGGTGCTGTAGGTACTTCCGTGTCAGCAACGGCTAAGGTAAGTACTGCAATACTTTCACTTTGTGCAGACACATTCGCTGCAGCATCTAAAGCTGCAACTGTAAAATTATAGGTGGTTTCTGGAGTAAGTCCGTTTACAGGAAAGCTTGTATTGCCATTAGATAACCCTATAGATACACCCTCCTGGAAAATTTCGTAGTCTGTAACTCCTATATTATCTGTGGCTGCAGTCCAATTTAAATTTACACTTGTGGTTGTGATATTATCAGCAACAAGTCCTGAAGGTGCTGTAGGTACTTCCGTGTCAGCAACGGCTAAGGTAAGTACTGCAATACTTTCACTTTGTGCAGACACATTTGCTGCAGCATCTAAGGCTACAACTGTAAAATTATAGGTCGTTTCAGGAGTAAGCCCGGTTACAGGAAAGCTTATATTGCCATTAGACACTCCTATAGATACGCCCTCTTGGAAAATTTCGTAGTCTGTAACGCCCACATTATCTGTGGCTGCCGTCCAATTTAAATTTACACTTGTAGTTGTGATATTATCAGCAACAAGCCCAGAAGGTGCTGTAGGTACTTCCGTGTCTAAAGCTGCAATTGTTGTTATGGTGATACTCTCACTTTGTGCCGAACTATTATTTGAATTATCTAAGGCCGTAACAGTATACGTATAGGTGGTCTGTGGATTAAGATTTGAAACTGCAAAAGTAGTATTCCCGTTTGTTAGTCCAATAGAAATACCATTTTGAAAAACTTCATAATTGGTAACGGCTACATTGTCTGTTGCTGAAGTCCAGGAAAGATTAGTGCTTGTCGCAGTTATAGCATTAGCAGAAAGATTAGTAGGAACGGTTGGAGCTTGATTATCTAATGCTGTAATAGATACATTGTCTATATAAATAGTATTTCCTGCAACAAACCTAAATGAGTAATTACTAACGTAGATTCGAATTCTAGGGTTTGTAGTAGTTGCAGTCACATTAAACACATATTCTGACCATGTGGTACCCGTAATAGGTGTAACATTAAAACCAGAAACACCAGACCAAACTGCAAATGCAGGAGAAACTGATGGATTACTTTGAGCTCCTATTTTAGCCCAAATACGAATTACATATTGTTGTCCGACTACTGCATTAAAATTATAATCCACCGTTCTGCCGTCTGTTGCCGTAGACACTGCACGGAAAGAAAAACTTCCATTCTGGACATCTGTCGCTTCTGAAAATAATTGCGCTAAACCTGTCCAACCAGTTGTGCTGTTACCTTCATTAAGAGAAGAAACTGCATTACTTTCAGTATGTAAATTTTGCGCAATCAAACTTATATTTACAAGGAGGAAAATCAGAAAAGAATAGATATACTTCATGGCAGATGGTTATTAAAAAAGTAGCAAAAACAAAAAATACATACAAAACAAACTAAAAAAGCCTGCTCCTTAAAGTATTCTCTTCTAACTACATAAAATACCTTTGAAATACACAATGACAGCACTAAACTTCCAGATAAAGTGGTTAGAAGAAGAGTAACTTAAAACTTTTAAATGATGTTTTTGTTTGTCTTATTTAAGATTTCGAAAATGAGCATAGCTGCTTGTAGGGGCAAGCATGCTTTTAGAAACTAAATCTGCGATTAACTTTCTACCATGCTTACTCCAATGCTGATCATAAACAAGAGTAGTCGCTTCCTTTGAAGTTGATAAAACCGTATTTATATCTAAATAAGTATAGTTCTGCTCTTTTAAAAAAGATAAATACTCGGGACTACACAAACTACTATCTAATAGAAACGTAAACTTTTCTTTATCAATAGGATAGGTTGCTACTAATTTTTTGAAATTTTCTAAACTCTGCTCTTGCTTCAATTTTTCTTGTGCTGCCACTTCCGCGTCAGTAGGTATACTTTCTTTTGTTCCTGATATAAACCCTTTAATTCTACCAGGCAATTGAAGAAGAGGATCCAGTGCTCCAATATCCTTTAAATACACTAATAATTTTACTTGTTTAGCTACTCTACTTATAGGAGTATCTAAACTTAATCTTGAAGATTCTTCATAAGCACCCCGATCTAAATCATCTGTAAATCGCAGGTAAATAAAAGTGTAATCAATCTTATCAAAAAGATCTTTATACGCATGTATCAAGTTTAATTCATCAGCTAAATCATAACCCGCATAGCCAAATTCTAAAACAGTCGTATTTGTAAGACTTTTTTCTATTTGTTGACCGAGTGAATTGATATAATCTTCATGAAAACCTTCAATAAATGAATCTCCTACTAAGGCAATTTCAAAAGCATCTGATTTAGGTTGATAGTTCTCATGCACGGAATTGAATCCAAAATCATTAATGCGGTAGTGTCCGACATTCTGCTTTCTATTACCCGTAATTGAATAATCTGATTGATTAGGCACCCATTTCTCTACTCCTTTATCATCTGCAAAACGCCTTGGCACTTCATTATGCAAATGAAAAATGCGCACCAAACCTTCTAATAGCAAAAGCACTAAAATGGAATAAATAACTATTTTTTTTATGATCTTACCCATACCTAAAATTGAAAATAAATAAATGATCTATCGACACCGTCGTCATAAAATAAAATGATAGCAAATAGCATTAACACATATAAACAAAAGCGTACAATTTTGTTCTTAAAGTAAAATGGATTCCGTTCATTATTTCTAATAACATATTCAAAAACCACAAAGCAAATTAGAATGATAAAGTAATCTATCATTCGATACCCGCTAGGATGCACATAAACCTCACTACTAAAATCAAACAACATTTTCTTTATATATGAAAATGCCTGAGTGATGCTTTCACTTCTAAAAAAGACCCAACCAATAGTCACTAAAATAAAGGTTTGTAAAAATCTTAAAAGGTTTATTATAAACCCTTTTGGCGAATGCAATAAATTAATAGTCCCTGTAAACTTCCGATTTGTACTGGTTATAAAAGAGGGTAAAAACAACAAGGCATGAAAAAGCCCCCATATAACAAAGGTCCAATTGGCTCCATGCCAGAAACCACTGACTATAAAAATGATAAAAATATTTCGGATGCTTATAAGCTGTGAACCTTTTGATCCTCCTAATGGAATGTAGAGATAATCTCTAAACCATGTAGACAAAGAAATATGCCACTTGCGCCAAAACTCACCTATATTTCTTGAAAAATACGGGAACTTAAAGTTACTCATTAACTCTATGCCAAAAAGTTTTGAGGTACCAATAGCTATATCCGAATACCCACTAAAATCTCCATAAATTTGAAAAGCAAAGAATACAGCTCCTATAGCTAAAGTGGTACTTGAGTGCGAGGCGGAGTTGTTAAAAATATCATTGACAATTGGAGAAAGACTGTCTGCTATAACTAATTTCTTAAAGAAACCCCATAACATTAGCTTTAAACCATCTGTAACTTGCGTTTGATTAAAGGTCCTTTTTGTACTAATTTGTGGTAATAAATTAATAGCGCGTTCTATAGGTCCTGCTACCAATTGTGGAAAGAAACATACAAACGCAGAAAAGGCTATTAGATCTTTGGTAGGCTCTAGTTCTTTCTTATAAACATCAATAGTATAACTTAAGGTTTGAAAGGTATAAAAACTGATTCCTACAGGTAATATGATGTCCAACGAACCAACATCTATGGTGTGGCCAAAAAAGGTAAATGCATCCACAAAACTATCTACAAAGAAGTTGTAGTACTTAAAAAAGCCTAAAAAACCGAGATTAACAACAATACTAATCCATAGTAACACCTTTCTTCTTGCAACACGCTCTTCATTTCTTAAAAAATTACCAATGGTAAAATCTAAGAGTGTACTAAATAAGATTAAACCTAAAAAACGCCAATCCCACCAACCGTAAAACAAGTAGCTTGCAAAAACTATAAATAAGTTTTGTGCCTTTAAATTTCTATTGCAGATAAACCAGTATATCCCAAAAACTAAGGGCAGAAAAATAGCAAAATCAATGGAATTAAATAACACGGTATACCTTTAATTTAATAATTAATAAATTTATATTTTGACCTTCTATTTTATCAATGTTTTCTGCTCATCTTTAAAATAAGCATTGCAGTAAATTTAAAATTTACTACGCTCATTTTATATTAAAATCACTGCTAATTTAAACAATCTCAGTATTGATGGGCCTGTCCAACAGGAAGAATTTAAAGCAACATACATATTAGCATGTGAGTTGACAGCTTCCTCTCTATTTTCTAACCTATTTTTATCTTTACTAGGCATTAAAAAGCAAAGATATTTTCAGAAAGCAGCGCATGCAATAAAGTTCTACAACGTGTAAAAATACTCGACATGTAGTCGTATTTAGCGTATTAAACTTATTCCGTCCTTGTAAAGCGAATATGTTTAGGAGACCTTTTAATTTTATAGATAGCAAAAGGAGATGCTACTACCGCTGTTGTATGCAATGGCTGCTCAAACAAACAATTAATTACAAGCTCATCATTATCTTCTTTAGAAATACTTAATTGAGGAATAGCGGTACCATATTGCGCGCCACAGGCATATATTAGAATTCGTTCTTTTGAAAAATCTACTGTAGGGAATGCCAAACCTGGTTTTCTTGTTTTATTTACCGTAGCAAAAAAAGCTCTTAAACTAGAAACCTCTTCTATAATGAGTATTTGTGGCGTGGGTACATTGCTATAAAAATCGGTGAGTATAAGTGCTAAATCCTGCTCGTGCTCCATCGTACTTTTATTGGTTTTTTGAGCACTACAGGAAACTATAAAAAAGAAAAGAATTACATACTTCATTATTAATGTGCATTTTTAAATCTGGCTTGCAAAGCACGTTCATAGGCTGCTTCATACAATGGTAAAATTCTCTTTATATCAAACTTATACGCATTTCCTACTGCATTTTCTTTGAACTGCGCTAAAATTTCTGAATCTCTTAATATCTTCAAAGAATTTTCTGCCATTTCAGAAATATTACCAACTTCGCTTAAATACCCAGTTACTCCTTGAATATTTACTTCTGGTATACCTCCCGCATTACTAGAAACAACAGGCGTTTTATTAATCATAGCCTCTAATGCTGCTAAGCCAAAACTTTCTGTTTCTGAAGGCAGCAAAAATAAATCTGAAAAACAAAGAATCTTATCTACCTGATTGCTATTTCCTAAAAACACAACCTTATCTGCAATCCCTAATTCCTCACAAAGCAATTCTGCTTTTTCCTTTTCTGGCCCCTCTCCTACCATCAATAATTTAGCAGGAATTTCTTGCTGTATTTTGTTGAAAATTTTAATTACATCAGGAATACGCTTTACTTTTCTAAAGTTACTAATGTGCGTAATAATACGCTCATCTTCTTTTGCCATCATAGAACGCTGACAATCGGTAAAATTATTTTCACGATTAGAGACATCAATAAAATTCGGAATTACCTCTATAGGGTTCTCTATATCAAAAAGCTCCAAAGTAGCATCTTTCAAATTTTGAGAAACAGAAGTAACAATGTCAGATTTATTGATACTAAAGGTTACTGCAGGCTTGTAAAACGGATGCTTACCTACTAATGTAATATCTGTACCGTGTAACGTAGTAATCATCGGAATAAAAATACCTTCTTCTTGAAGCATTTTTTTAGCCATATAGCCCGCATAAGCATGCGGAATTGCATAATGAACATGCAACAAATCTATGCCATATAACCGAACCGTATCTACCAATTTACTAGATAATGCAAGCTCATAAGGTTGATAATGAAAAAGCGCATATTCCGGAACATGAACTTCATGAAAAAATATATTATTGTTTAATAACTCCAACCGTACGGGTTGTTTATACGTTACAAAATGAACTTCATGACCTCTATTGGCAAGTGCAATTCCTAATTCCGTAGCAACAACACCACTTCCTCCAAAAGTCGGGTAACAAACAATAGCAATTTTCATCTATATTTAATATTTAAAAAAACAATAGTATTGATTCACTTTTAGGTTGTTGCCTAAAAGCACATTCTACTTCTCTTAAGTTTACTAGGTATACTAATTTGGAATATGTCGGAATATATTCCTACAAATTACACTCAAATCTAGCATTTAATTTTCTATTGCATCATAAATTACTCTTTGAATTCTAGTTCTTAACCCAGATTTAACTAAAAGAGTATTCGTTGCAGAAGGATATGTTCTATTTGATAAAAAGACATATACGATTTCTTCTTCCGGATCTGCCCATGTATAGGTTCCTGTAAATCCGCTATGACCAAAACTTTTTTGAGATACACACCCACAAGTTGGCGATCCTGTTCTAGCATCTGGCTTATCAAACCCAACCCCTCTCCTTACATTTTCTTTGCAGAAGTAACAGGTATTAAATTTTTTTATGGTCCTTGAACTAATAAAACGATCTCCTCCATAAAAACCGCCTTGTAAGTACATTTGCATAATTTTAGCAATATCACTCGCATTACTAAACAAACCCGCATGGCCGCCTACACCACCTAGCATAGCGGCTCCCATATCATGAACATATCCTTGCACTCTTTCGTACCTGTAATAATTATCTTCTTCACTAGGTATTATACGATCTTTTTCAAATTTATCTATAGGGTTATACGTGGTTGTTTTTGCTCCTAAAGGGGCATAGAAGTACTTATTTGCCAAAACATCTTGCTTTTCTTTGTAGGTATCTTCAATATATTTATGAAACACATAATAACCTACATCACTATACCTATAGCGGTTAGATTTTAAATCTTGCCTTCCTATTCTATTGTAAATAGAATCTGTATAAGCGTCTGTTATATAGAGTTTATCTGTAACTCTTGTAGAAAAACCCGGTAGCAGCTTATCTCTATAAAATTCTCCAGAAGGTTTTCTATTCTTATCTAAAGTACTTGTGTAAAAAGCAATCCAAGCCGGCAATCTTCCATAATGAGATAAGGCTTTTAAAACACTTACATTTTTGAGCTCGGTGTCTGCATATGCAGGAATTAATTCTTGAAAGGTCTGGTTTAACGACAATTTTCCTTCCTCTTCCATTTTCATTAAAAGCGGTAAGGTTCCCAAAATTTTAGTTAAAGAGGCCAAATCATAAATATGATCTAAGGTTACCTTTTCCGTAGCATCATAAGTGGGTTTACCAAAGGCTTTTTCATAAATAATTTTTCCTTTTCTAGCGACTAGTACTTGCGCTCCAGGAAACATCAATGAATCTATACCTGCCGCTACTAATTTATCTATTTCTGCCAATTTAGAAGAGCTTACCCCTACACGCTCTGGTAAACTATAGCCTAATCTTAAAATAGAATCGAATTTAACACTTCTATTCACCGGTAAATCAGGATTAGCCGTTACCGGTAATTTACCTTTAGCACCAATGGCTCCAAAAACAACTTCGGCAACCTTTTCTTGAGCAATTGCACTATTTTGAAATCCAATCACAACACTATTTACTCCGTCTAATTTTACGGAATTTAGGGCATAAGGTTTTGCGAACTCTGCCAGTATTAAATTTGATGTTCTTAATTTAGAAATGTTATTGAGTACTGCTAAATCTGCTTTAGAATAACTATACGATTTCCAAGGGCTCTCATTGTTCATATGATGCCCTACTATAACGAGGTTATAAGCGGCTAAACTATTGGTTGATGAAGTAATCGTATTCTTGTCTATTTTGGTAACCGTCGTGTATTTCTTAAGGGTATTAAAAAAAACAGCTCCAGAATCATCTCCTAATTCCACATAGGCGATTTTTTTATTTTCTAATGTTTTGATTGGTAAAAGTGAAAAATCATTTTTGGCAACTGTAATCGCATTTTCAATAGCTCTTTCATATACTAAATCATTTTCAAGACTATTTAAATCTTCATATAGATTTTTTAAGACGATAGGCTTATAGGTATTTAAACCGACTTTAAATTTTGCCATTAAAATCTTCTTCACAGAAGTTTCTAGCCTTTCTTTTGATATTCTTCCATTCCCGTATGCTTTTAATAATCGGTTTTTCGCAGCTACAACATCTTTTGGCATCAATAGAATATCATTTCCTGCGTTGAATGCAGCAAGTTCTACATCTCCTGGGTTTTTTGAAGTCCCTACACCATTCATATTTAAAGCATCTGTAAATACCAATCCTTTAAACCCTAATTGTTCTTTTAATATTCCGGATATTATTTGTTCTGATAAAGAGGAAGGAAGGTCTTTTTGTAACTCTAAACTTGGTACGCTTAAATGTGCCACCATGATAGAACTGATCCCTGCATCAATCAATTTCTTAAACGGATACATTTCTATACTATCCAAGCGTTTTCTAGAAAATGGAATTTGCGGTAGTGTTTTATGGGAATCTGAAGAAGTATCTCCATGACCAGGAAAATGCTTACCGCTTGATAAAATCTGCTCGCTTTCCATACCTTTCATAAATGCGATACCGTTTCTAGTAACATTCTCACGATTCTCGCCAAAAGAGCGATTGCCTATAATTGGATTTTTTGGATTCGTATTAATATCAATATCGGGTGCAAAATTAATATGCACCCCTAATCTCTTCGCATGTTTCCCTATTTGTTTTCCTACGCGTTCTACAACACTACTATCACGTATAGCCCCTAAAGTCATGTTCCAAGGAAATGCATAGGTAGAATCTAAACGCATCGCTAAGCCCCACTCCGCATCCATTCCTATTAACAAGGGAATTTTTGAGGCAGATTGATACGTATTGGTAAGTTTTGCTTGTTGTACGGGCCCGCCATTAGAAAAGATGACACCTCCTATATGATTTTCTAAGATAATTTGTTTTATCTTATCTGTTGCTGCTTTATTCTGATTAGAGGCGACACTTACCATAAACAACTGCCCTACGCGTTCTTCTAAAGACATTGCATTATATTTGGCTTCTACCCATTTTTTTTGGGAAAGACTATCTGCAACGACTAAAGGATTTCTTTGTGCATATGCAATGGATGAACCAATAAACAAGAAAACTAAAAGGGAGTTTTTAAACATAAAAAAAAGAATCTAAAAGTAGACAACCAAAAATAATACCTTTTATTGCATTTTGTCGATTGATTATAGTAAAATTAGGGTTTTTGATTGGAACTAAAATAATTATTAAGCTAAATTCTGTCTAAAATTAAACCCGTTTTAACTAAAAAAGCATCTAGTTAAAATGAATTAACTAGATGCTTGAATTATTTTTTTAGTCTGAATGCTACATGAATCTAGCATGCCAGCTTTCTTCAGCAGGAACTTCCCAATGATTTAAATATTCTTCTTTATTGGTAACCAGATTATTAAAAACGATAGTATTCTTAGAAACAGATTTATTCTTCGCCATTTTTTTAAAATCTAATAAGGTTTTATAGGCTACAAATTCTCCCTGCTTGTATGAAACATTCATCTTATCTAATAGATCTACCGAATATTTTTTCTCTAAAGCCTGAATAAAACGAACAGAGGCATCTATAGAGCAACCCGTTGCACCAGCTACATTTTGATCTAAAGCAATTACAATAAAACGATTGTATGGCATTTCATACCCTGCATTTAAATCACTGCCATGTGCAGTCCAATCCTTTAAGAACGTATCTAATTCTGAACGAATTTCTGTTATTTCAGTCTCATTGAAACTTCTATTGGCTTGGTATATCCAAATTCTAGAAGAATCTGGTAAGTCTTTAAAATCTATAAGCATTTTTCTATTCTATTAAAGATCGTCTGCAGAAGCTATTAACTCTGCAATATCCATTACGGCAATACTTGCCTCTTTTTCTTTATTTTTTACACCGTCCGTCATCATAGTATTACAAAACGGACAACCCGCTGCTATAATATCTGGCTTTACCTCTAAAGCTTGCTCTGTACGTTCAATGTTAATCTCTTTATCTCCTTTTTCTGCTTCCTTAAACATTTGCGCACCACCAGCACCACAACATAGCCCTCTGGTTTTACAACTTTTCATTTCTACAAGCTCTGCATCTAATTTCCTAATTAATTCTCTAGGAGCTTCATACACATCATTTGCACGCCCTAAATAACACGGGTCATGAAATGTAATACGCTTGCCCTTAAATTTACCACCTTCCATAGTGATACGGCCTTCATCTAGCAATTGCTTTAAAAACTGAGTATGGTGTACAACTTCATAAGTACCCCCTAAACCTGGGTATTCATTTTTTAAGGTATTAAAGCAATGCGGACAAGCAGTAACTACTTTCTTTATAGCATACGCATTTAAAACTTCTATGTTTGTAACCGCTTGCATCTGAAATAAAAACTCATTTCCAGATCTTTTTGCAGGATCTCCGGTACAACTTTCCTCGGTACCTAATACTGCAAAATTTACATTCGCCTTACTTAAAATTTTTACAAATGCTTTGGTTATTTTTTTTGCTCGATCATCAAAACTACCTGCACAACCCACCCAGAAAAGAACTTCTGGCTGCTTACCTTCTGCAAAAAGAGATGCCATTGTTGGCACATTTATTTCATTACTCATACTTAATAATTCTTATGATTCCTTAGCCCAGTTTAACCTATCTTGTTGATTAAAAGGCCAAGGTGCTCCATTGTTTTCTATATTACCCATCATATTATTTAAATCTGATGGTGCTGCGGACTGTTCCATAACCAAATACTGACGCATATCCATAATTATAGATAATGGATCAATACTCACTGGACAAGCTTGTACACATGCGTTGCAAGACGTACAAGCCCATAATTCTTCGTTGGTAATGTAATCTCCTAATAATTGTTTACCATCTGGAATAAAAATTCCTTTATTGGCATCTATGTTTTTACCCACTTCTACCAAACGATCACGAGTATCCATCATAATTTTACGTGGAGAAAGTTTTTTTCCAGTAATATTCGCAGGACATTCACTAGTGCAACGACCACATTCTGTACAGGTATAGGCATTTAATAATTGTACCCAACTTAAATCTGCAACATCAGATGCACCAAATTTCTCAGGAACTGGAGCGTCTTCGGCAGGGGCTGCAAATGGATCAGCAGAAGGATCCATCATTAATTTTACCTCTTTAGTTACAGCTTCGTTATTTAAAAATTGCCCCTTAGGCGTAAGTTTCCCGTAATATGTATTAGGAAAAGCCAAAAGGATATGTAAATGCTTAGAGAAATATAAATAGTTCAAGAAAGTTAAGATTCCTATAATATGAATCCACCATGCGGTACGTTCTATCATATGTAAATTACCCTCAGACATCCCATTAAACAATGGGGCTATAAACTGACTCACCACATTTCCTGAGCCTAAATTCTGAAACGTCGTATCCGTAGCATTCATTACTAAAAATAAACACATTAAAACTACTTCAAAATAAAGAATGATATTTCCATCACTTTTAGGCCATCCCGTCATTTCTGCACTCAAAAATCGTTTTATTTTAATAACATTTCTCCGAATCCAAAAAACAATTACTGAAATTAACACCAAGACTGCTAACACTTCAAAAGTACCAATTAGAAATCCGTAAATAGATGCGTTTAACACCTGCAAACCAATTCTATGGGTACCAAAAACACCATCGATAACAATTTCTAATACTTCAATATTGATGATTATGAAACCAACATACACGATAACATGAAGAAAACCTGCAATTGGTCTTACCACCATTTTGGTTTGTCCGAGTGCAATTTTAGCCATATTTTTCCATCGCTGTGGTTTATTATCGCTAACATTAAGGTCTTTTCCTAATTTTATATTACGAAATAGCTTTTTTACATTTGATGTAAAATAGCCAATTCCGCCAATAAGAATAAGGGTGAATACTATTTGTGATAGATATTGCATAAATTAGTTTTGGTTATTTTGAGCTGGATCATCTTCGGGAACTTCGTACTCTATTTGTTTTTTTCCGAAAACAGAAACGTTTACATAGCGCTTAGGATTTAGACGAAAATCTTGAAGTAACAAATCTAGTTCTTTGGACGAATTGGCTAAATTGGTATACAATTCTTCATCGGTCATTAATTTACCTAAGGTGCCATCTCCTTTTTCCACTTTTGCTAACATAAGATCTAAACTTGTCATGGTAGATTCTAAACTTTTCAATGTAGTTGCTAAACCTACTTTAGAAATAGAATCTGATAGTAATTTAAAGTTATCTGTCATGGTTTCTAAATTTTGAACAGAGGTATCTAAACTTCCTTTATTATCCACTAAAATTCCGTTCAAAGCGGTTGCACTCCCCTGAAAACTTTTAACCAATGCATTTAACCCACTAATACTTTCTCTTAAATCATTTTTAGTCTTCGCATCTAAAATCTGATTAAAGTTAATCAATAAAGAATCGGCATTACTAACAGCTCCCTCTATTTTATGTTGCAAAGGTGCTAAGTTTTTCTGCACTAAATCCGTAAGTCCTGGTTTGATAGAAGATAGTAAGGTATCTCCAGATTTTGCCATCGCAGCACCATCAAACATCGGTATAATCTGAATTCCTTTTCCTCCAATAATTCCCGTATCATAAAGCTCTGCTCTACTTTGGTTAGAAAATTCAAATTCATTACTCACTGAAAAGGTGACTAATAACTGTCCAGAGTCATCTTTAAATCTAATACCATTTACTTTCCCTACATTATATCCGTTAATGGATACTGGTGTCCCTGTCTGTAATCCGCCAACATTATTATATACTGCGTAGAACATTTTATCATTATCAAATAACGATGATGACTTGAGATAACTGAACCCCATTAAAAATAATAGAATTCCGCCAACTACTATAATTCCTGTTTTAATCTCTCTTGATATTTTCAAATGAATGAATTTAGGATTTGTAACAAAATTAGAAATAATTTTTTTAAGACTTGTTATTTATCTTAAACCTATTTGATAGCTTCTTTGATATTGATTCTGCTGCCATTTTTATAGGCTACTACATAAGCACCTTTATACCCCTTATCTTCTGCATCTTTCCTTAAGGTATTTGCATAGTCGTACGATGATGTACTCCCATACATGTATCTATAAATATTTTTAAAAGCTTCTTTTGATATATTATTTAATCCTTTAAAATTAGCAGAAGCTATACCTAAATCTTTAGAACTTGCCATTATTTGCACCTTAAAGACAAACTCAGCCTTTGGCGCTTCTTTTGCGACAGCTGGAGCTACCTTAGGAGCTACTGTAGGTTTCTCTACAACCTTTGGCTCCTCCTTTACTACTTTTTCTGCAACAACAATTTCAGGTTCGGGTTGTTTCATCATGCTATTTTGATCACTTACATTTAGACTTATTGATTTTTTATACTGAAGAATAGCATTAGCAATCGCGTCTCCCATCTCACCTTGTCCTTTTGTAGAATTTAAATATGTTCCTTCTGGTTTATGTGTTAAAAAGCCAGTTTCTACTAAAACACTTGGCATAAAGGTTTGATGCAACACAATAAAACCTGCTTGCTTAACTTTACGATCCACTCTACTTAGTTTCCCCGTAAAATTATCTTGCATGGCTTTAGCCAACATTATACTTTGATCTAAAAACTCTTCTTGCATAATAGTTAAACCAATAACGGATTCAGGAGAGTTAATGTTGTATGCAGCATAACGCGATTCATAATTATCTTCTAAATATATGGATGAGTTTTCTTTTTTTGCAATTTCAAAATTTTGTTTATTGGCATGAAGACCTAAAACAAATGTTCCTGCACCATGCGCTTCTGAAGTATGAGAATCACAATGTACTGAAACAAAAAGATTAGCATTTGCCTTATTCGCAATTTCTCCTCGTTTGTACAAATCAACGAAAGTATCATCATCTCTAGTATAGATTACTTTTATGCCTTTATGTTTAGACAACATCTCACCAACTCTTAAAACTATTTTTAAGGCAATGTTTTTCTCTAAAAAACCATTGCCTAAATTCCCAGGATCATGCCCTCCATGACCCGCATCTAAAACAACAATAAAAGGCTCTTGAACTGGGGTAATTTTGTCATTTCCACTAAATGAAGTAAGCGTAAAACCTATTAATAAAACTAATAGTGGATAAAAACAATTCTTATGCATATGTAATTATATTTGTAATATTGGTTAAATTTATTGTAATGTATCCTATACAGAACAAAAAATATATGTAAGTTTGGCTCCTATTCTCTAGTTAATAATGACAAGACAAACTATTACAAAAATAGGATTAATAGCCTTGCAATCAAACAAACAACATCTACTTTTAATTTTACTGCTATTTGGCAGTATTTCTTGCCTATTTAGTCAGGAAGGAAAAGTTATTGTTATACCTGTAAAATCTATAGCGGACTCCGTTAAAATTTCTGCAACAACAGATTTTTCTGCTATCGCCATTAGAGATAGTATTCAAACGGACTCAATTCCTGCCGATTCTATTCGAAAAAAAGAAACACTTTTATTAGACAAGATCAAATACAAAGCCAAAGATTACGTAAAGCTTAGTCAAAAAGATCAGAAAATATATTTATACAATGAGGCCGAAATTCTATACCAAGATACCGAACTTAAGGCTGGCATCATCACCATGGATTATATTAAAAACGAAGTCTATGCAGGAAGAATTAAAGATTCTTTAGGTAATTACACGCAGACCCCCTATTTTAAACAAGCAGATAATGTGGTAATTCCCGATTCTATTCGTTTTAATTTTGATTCACAAAAGGCGCTAATATGGAACTCTAGAACCGAACAACAAGCAGGCTTAGGCTCTTTAGGGAGTGATGCTATGAAAGTGTATGCTGAGATTACAAAAAAAGAGAATGATTCTGTTTATTTTTTGAGCAAAGGTAAACTAACCACCTCAAAAGACACTGTAAACCCTGATTACTATATTTTAATAAATAAAGCAAAGTTTGTTCCTAAAAAGAAAGTTATAGCAGGTTTTAGCAATATGTACATAGCAGACATACCCACTCCGATAGCTTTACCTTTTGCTTATTTCCCTATGAGTACAGGAAGAACTGGAGGCTTAATTTTCCCTACTTTTGGTAGTGTTGATGACCGCGGATATTTTATACAAAACGGAGGGTATTATTTGCCTATTAGTGATTATGCTGATTTAGAACTTACAGGAGATTTATATACCAACGGAAGTTATGGTCTAAATTCTAGATCTGTCTATGTAAAACGTTATAAGTACCGAGGAGGGTTTAACTTACAATATCAAAATATTATAAACAGTCAAAAAGGATTTGATGACTACAGTAGGTCTACAAGTTACAATATTCAATGGAACCATTCTCAAGATCAAAAATCGAATCCAAACTCTACTTTTTCAGCATCTGTTAACCTAGGAAGTAGCCAATATTATCAAAACTCTTTGCGTTTACAAGATATTGCCAACACACAGAATAACACTTTAAGTTCCTCCATATCTTACTCTAAGACATTTCCTGAGTACCCCTCTGTAAACATGAGTTTAACAGCTTCTCACAGTCAATTAACAAGTACAGCTGTCACCGATGACAATATAGATATGACCTTACCTACTTTTCAAGCGAGTATGGAACGTATTTATCCTTTTGTAAAAAGAGATGGTATAAAAAAAGGCGCTATTGAAAATATAAATTTTCAATATGATGTAAATGCACAAAATAGGTTAACCACCAATGACGAAGACTTTTTAACCGGTAAAATGTTTGATAATGCGCGTATAGGTTTAAAACATAACATTCCCATAAGCACCAATTTCAAGGTCGCTAAATACTTAAGTGTTTCTATGGGGGGTACTTATGAAGATGTGTGGTCTTTACAAACCTATAACCAAACTTATGATAATGATGCATCGGCAATTGTACGAGATACCATTCAAGGGTTTGACCGTTTTAATAGCTATAATTTATCTACTAGTATTGGTACAACAGTCTATGGTACATTTACTCGCGGTGAAGACAAAAAAATACAAGCAATTCGTCATGTCATGAGGCCAAGTATTAGTTACGGCTATACCCCCGCTTTTGATCAATACTATGATGATTTATATGACTCCGATGGCGCACCAAGAACTGATAGTAATGGCGATATTACCCGATATACCCGTTTTAACGGAACTTTATATGGCGTTCCAAGTCTAAGCAAATCTAACGCCGTAAGCTTTTCTCTTGCCAACACCTTAGAGGCTAAAGTTAAATCTAAAGACTCTACTGACCTAGAGCCTAAAAAAATTGACATCCTAAAAAACTTAAATTTTTCTACAAGTTATAATTTTAATGCAGATTCTTTAAAATTAAGTCCCATTAGTGTTAGTGGTGGTACCGCTATTTTAAACAGCAAAATGTCTATAAATTTTGCAGGAACATTAGATCCTTATGCTATTGATAATAATGGAACTAGAATAAATACCTTTAATAAGGCTAACGGCGGTAGCTTATTTAGATTAACCACAGCCAGAGCTAATATGAGTTATAGTCTTTCTAGCAAAGATTTTCAAAAAGACAATAAGGACAAAGAGAAAGAAGGCGAAAACAAATACGATTATGCTGCTGCCAGTGGCGGAAGAACAGATGATCTTTTTGGAGATGCTGATTTTAGTAGCAATAGAAGACCCGGAGAAGATGAGGATGAAGAAGAGCGTGAAACTAAATATTACTCCAATACAATTCCTTGGGATCTGCGCTTAGCCTATACCGTTGGGTATACCAACCCTAATAGGCAAAATAGCATTAACAGCCACAGTTTAATGTTTTCTGGAAATATTGAATTAACTCCTAAATGGAAAGTTGGCGCCTCTTCTGGGTATGACCTTGTAAATAAAGGTTTTTCTATTACACAATTGCGTTTCCAAAGAGAATTAGGTAGTTTTAATCTTAGATTTAACTGGACTCCTTTTGGAACCTACGAACGTTGGGACTTCTTTATCGGAATATCTAGTTCAATTTTGCAAGATATTAAATGGGATAAACAAAGTAGAAGAAGTAATTAATACGCTAAAAAAGATGAAAAAAATAATAAATACACCGAATGCTCCTGCTCCAATAGGACCTTATAATCAAGCTGTTTTAGCAGGCAACACCTTATATATCTCTGGACAAATCCCTATAGACCCAAAAACAGGAAATTTGATAGAAGGCGACATTCAAAAAGAAACTAAGCAATCTATGGAGAATTTAAAAGCGATTCTTGAAGAGGCAGGAATGACTTTTGAGCATGTAATTAAAGCGTCTATTTTTGTTAAGGATATGAATCAGTTTGCGAAAATTAACGAAGTTTACGGCACTTATTTTGATGCTGAAACTGCTCCCGCAAGAGAAACGGTAGAGGTTGCTAACTTACCAAAATTTGTGAATGTAGAAATTTCAATGATTGCCATGTTATAGACTAACAAAGTTGTCTGAATAGAAAAAGCATCTAAGAATTAATTCTTAGATGCTTTTTAATTTATACCCGATTAAACGACAAGCGCTTACTTTTATTTAAATAGATTTTTGGTGAAATTTCACCAAACCATCAATTGGTTTCTGTAAAATTTGCCCGACAATTAAATCATTACGCTCCAAGGCTTTTTTAAGTTCGTCACGTAAAAAATACGCAATACTCCCTACAAACGATACTGGCACTTTCGTCGCCAAATCAAACTGCATGATATAATTATTTATAAACTGTTGGAAACCTTTTTCAATAACACCTTTACAGTATGCATTTTCTTTATTTTCAACAATAAAGCGTGCAAAAGTAGCTAAATAGGTGTTTGGATTGGGTTGTTTGTAAAGATTCTCTTTAATCACATCTGCTTCCAAATTATATTCACTAGCAAATTTCTCTGCTAATTCTTTTGGCATTTTATTAAAATAATAATCTCTTATTAATTTTCTTCCGAAAAAGTTACCACTACCATCATCCATAGGAATATACCCTAATGAAGTTACCTTTTGATGTAATTTTTCACCATCATAATAACTACAATTAGATCCCGTTCCTAGAATACACACAATACTTTGATCTCCTATATTCGTAGTCGCATACACTGCAGCATATGTATCCTCACAGACCTCAGCTATTGCATTAGGAAAAAAAGATTTAAAAATATCTTTCAATAAAGTTTGCATTCTTTCCGTTCCACAACCTGCACCGTAAAAGTACAAAGCGGTAACATCTTCTCTATTTTTAGAAAGTTCAAAATTATTCGCCAACCTATCTTCTATAACGGGTCTCGTTAACACTTCTGGACTCAACCCTAGAGTTTGCGTTAAAAAAAGTCTTTCGCCTTTTTCTGTTAAAGCAATCCAATCAGATTTTGTTGCGCCACTATCTACAATTAATATCATATGTATTGGGTAGTAAAAAAAATCCTGAAAGTAACCTTTAGATTACGATCAGGATTTATTAAGATTAAAAATTATAATTTTGCTACGTGCTGAACTAAATCTAACATTTTGTTAGAGAAACCAGCCTCGTTATCATACCAAGATATTAATTTGAAGAATTTAGAGTTTAACTCAATTCCTGCACCTGCATCAAAAATACTTGTTCTAGCATCTCCAATGAAATCTTGAGAAACTACAGCTTCTTCAGTATATCCTAAAATCCCTTTTAACTCTCCTTCAGAAGCAGCTTTAAAAACTTTCTTAATTTCTTCGTAAGAAGTTTCTTTTTGTAAACGAACCGTTAAATCAACAACAGAAACATCGGCAGTTGGTACTCTAAAAGCCATTCCTGTAAGTTTTCCTTTTAAAGCAGGAATTACTTTTGTTACAGCTACAGCTGCACCAGTAGAAGCAGGTATAATGTTTAACATTGCACTACGACCACCTCTCCAGTCTTTTCTAGAAGGACCATCAACTGTCATTTGTGTTGCAGTTGTTGCGTGTACTGTAGTCATTAAAGCTTCATCGATACCAAAGTTATCATTTAAAACTTTTGCTAAAGGCGCTAAACAGTTTGTAGTACAAGATGCATTAGATACGATAGTATCAGATGCTTTAGCATCTTTATGGTTTACACCCATTACAAACATAGGAGCATCTTTAGAAGGAGCAGATATAACTACTTTCTTAGCACCACCATCAATATGGTATTGAGCTGTTTCTAAGGTTGTGAAAATACCTGTACATTCTGCAACAATTTCTGCACCTACAGCATCCCACTTACATTCTTTAGGATCTCTTTCTGCAGTAATACGAACTGTTTTACCATTCACTACTAAATGACCATCTTTTGTTTCAACAGTACCATCAAACTTACCATGAACAGAATCGTATTTTAATAAGTATGCTAAGTGCTCTACATCTAATAAATCATTAATTGCAACAACATCTACACCCTCTCTGGCAACACTAGTTCTAAATACTAATCTACCTATTCTACCGAATCCGTTAATTCCTATTTTCAAATTTGACATTTTCTAATTATTTGTTATTATTATTTGTTTTATTATTATACAGTCATAATATCTGAAACTCGCATAAGCTCCTTATCTATCTTCGTATGACCTTTTATGGCTTTACTAATTGGCGTAAGCGTAATCTTATTGTCTTGAATACCTACCATTAAACTGGATTTGCCTTCTAAAAGTGCTTCAACAGCCTTTACACCCATTCTACTTGCCAGAACTCTATCAAAACAAGAAGGGGACCCTCCTCTTTGCATATGCCCTAGAACAGAAACCCTACAGTCATATATTGGCAAGTGTTCCTCTACATATTCTTTAAGCTCAAAAACATTCTTACCGGTCTTATCTCCTTCTGCAACCACAACGATACTAGAAGATTTACCTGATGCTTTACTACGTTTTAAAGATTCTAATAAACGCTCTAATCCTAAATTCTCTTCAGGAATTAGAATTTCTTCTGCACCTGCACCTACTCCTGCGTTTAATGCAATATGACCAACATCGCGGCCCATTACCTCAACGAAAAACAAACGGTTGTGAGAACTAGCAGTATCTCTAATTTTATCGATAACTTCTACTACAGTATTTAATGCAGTATCAAAACCTAAGGTATAAGTTGTACCAAAAATATCATTATCAATAGTTCCTGGAATTCCTATAATAGGCACATTATATTCTTTATGAAAAATTAAAGCTCCTGTAAAACTTCCATCTCCACCTATTACCACTAAACCATCGATGCCTGCTGATTGAAGTTGGTCGTAGGCTTTTTTTCTACCTTCTTTAGTCTGAAACTCCAAAGAACGAGCAGACTTTAAAATGGTACCTCCTTTATTTATAATATTATTTACGCTTCTAGCATCCATTGGTTTGAAGTCTCCTTCAATCATCCCTTGGTAGCCACGATAAATCCCCATGCAATCTATTTTCATATATGCACAAGTACGCACTACAGACCTTATTGCTGCGTTCATTCCAGGAGAATCTCCCCCAGATGTAAATACACCTATTTTTTTTATCTCCACAGTCATTTACTTCTATAAGAAACAAATTTAGCAAACTTTTTGGATTTAAATAAGCTATGAAACCCTTTATTTATAATAGTTACAAGCTATAACGTTTTCGTAACAAAGAGTTACAGAAAAAAAGGAAATTGAACACATCTTTCAAATAACTCAGATGCATTTTCTTACGATTTTGCCTTAGGCTTAAAGCGCATAAGGCTATCTTTTGCCATTTCCGTCCGAATAGAATCGGACGCTATTGTTTTTTGTTTTTTTGGTTTTGGAGCAAATAATTTACTTTTTAGCTCTCCAAAAGAATTAAAATCTACCTGATAAGATAAACCAACGCCTTGGGTATAGCCTTGCGTATCTCCTATAAGCTGTTCATCTGCAGTCTCACGATTAAATACTTTTCCTTTTAAGGAACCATCTTCATTAAACAAGTATTGCAATTCAAAATCTCCCCCAACATTTGAATTTGTAAGTCCGTCTCCTCCTCCTACTGGAATACCAACACTACCACTCAATAACCATTTTTCACTTATATTGGTTGCAAAATTAAATATCGCCTTATTCTCCGTCTGATAACTAGAACTTGCACTAGTCCCTTGCTCATAAGAGAAGCCAATATCTAGATTATCATCATTGTTATCTATCACTGAATTTAAAATCCCTGAAGCAGACTGCAATAAGTTCCCTGTTAATGCTTGTTGATTAAAGCTACCATTTGCTTCATTTACAAAAGTACCTTGCGCTAATAAGAAAAAAGCATTGTTTGCTGTTACTGTTGGATCTTGAAGTTTATAAGCTAACTCCGACTTAATAACGGAACTGGCCGATGGAAAATCTATTTCATACTCTATCGTAGGGTGCTCAAGAGACTCTGACAAGCTAATGATGACATTAGTGGCTATTCTCTTGGTATAATCTGAATTATCTAATAAGGGTGCTGGATTTGCATTTAAAGAATAAACTGCTTGCATTTTTAATTGCGCATCTAAAGGATCGCCCTCCCAATTTATAGTACCTCCAGGTACTACTTTAAATGTTTTATCTATAACTCCACCTAATTTAAATCTATATTCCCCAGTTACCACAACAAAATCTCCGTTCATGATAAATTTATCATTGGTATTAAGCTCTATTTGCACTAAGCCTGCCCCGGTACCCTTTAAGCTACTTCCTGTATTTTGATCTACAATAATTTCTACTTCGGCATCTGGTGTAATATCTAAATCAAAGGTTAATTCTAAACCTTCGTATTTTTTTTCATTACCTCCCATTTCCTTTTCTTCTATTTTATTTTTGCTGATAAAATTTATAAAGGAATAATCTCCAACACTGGCGACATCACTAATTGGAATTTTTAGAGATGTTCCTTTAGCCGTTTCTCCTTCTACATTTATTGTCAATGCCGTGGTGGGTCCATAGATACGTCCTTTACCATTTAAATATCCAGCTCCATAATACAATTGCTCTTCATCAAAACTGGTATTCAAAATTAAGAACCTTTTGTTATTCGTATCCACATTAAGATCTAAATCCCAATCCTTAAAAAAGTTATGATTGATAACCCCGGTTAAAGAAGCCTTTGTCTTATGCAATACATCTGTAAGTTGAATGTTCTGAAAATCAAAAGTTTGATCTGATAATACCACTTGCGAATTAAAGCCAAAATCATAATCTACATTCAAATATGGAATACCTAGTCCGGCATTAGAAAGGTTTAATACGCCTGAAATATCAGGATTATCTATCCTACCTTCTATCTTGGCATTACCAGACACATACCCTCGAATATTAGAAAGTATAGGCTCCCCCAACGGAGCAAATGGTTCTAGATTAAAATCATTAAATGTAGCCATTAAATCTGCTAAGGTATTTTTACCACTTATATCTAGACTTCCATTTACATCTAAACGATCTACCCCTTTATCTGTTAACCGTGTATTTAGCGTTATCTTGGTTAAATTTTTATTCCCAACAGCATCTATCATAAGATCTCCTAAATGAATATCATTGATAGAAAAATCTGCAATATCTAAATTAGAGGTTGGTCTGTAGACATTATTTTTTTGACGAATGTGCAAGGTACCATCTACCTTCCCATCCAATCTTAAGCTATCTATTCTAGGTGTAATCTTGTCTAAGGACACTATATTAAACTCTAACTGTAAATCTTTATACGTAGAATCGGCAATTTGCCCTCTTAAGCGTATTTGCTCATTGTTTTCATTATTCATCACAATCTCCTCTATAGTGATGCTATCCAATGTACTATTTAAAATAACCTTATTATGAGAGTCGCCCTCTTTATTGAGCATCCATTTATTCCCCTTAAAACTTACATCAGATGTTTTTAAACCAATGACAGATTTACGTTGGTCATTAAAGGTATGGTAGAAGTTTAAATTAAATTTATCACTAAAATCTTTTCCTCCTTTAAATTCGGTCCTAAAAAACAGGGTGTCTTTTAAGGTGGTATTAATAAGATTAAAATCTTTTACGTCATAGTAACTCGTAGATAAATCTGCAACAGATACAAAGGTATTAAAAAGCGGATTTTTATTATCAATCTTAATATCTAGACTATCTAACGTATTTCCGTAAGCCTTAATACTGGGCGACTTAAAATTCAGCTTAAAATCCCCTTTATCCGCAATAATATTTCCTCTAATAAACGTATTTGCACCAAAAGCCACTTCTGGCAGAAAGACTTCTACAATCTTATTATAAATCTTAAAATTAAAGGCTAATTCTTGACCTTCAGAAACTTCAAAAGGCTTGAAATTCGTATAGATGCTACCGACAGAATTTGCAGCTAATTTACCCAGCTCTGCCACCTTAAACTTCCCCTTCATGTATCCTGTAATGATATCTGGAGAATTTATATCAATATACCGCACTTGATTTTCTTCAAAACGAGAAGACACTTTAAAGTCATCAAAATAGTAGGTGTCATTTTTATTTTGATAACTGGTTCTAGAAAATTTTATATCTCCAACGATGTTATCTAAGGTATTCCCTACAATGTCCATATTAACATTCCCCTTAAAGATAGAAACGCTATCTTTTATAAAGTTTAGCTTTCGGAAATCTGCATATTCTACGTCTGCAATAAAATTGAAGTTATTTTGTGCATCAGAAAAATCTGCCAACCCTTTAAAGGTAAACTTCATATTTTCATCCTTAGAAACCAATAAACCATCAAAAAGTTGTTCTTTTAAAATTCCAGATACTTTTAAATTTTGATAATTATAATTATTAAAATTGATGGAATACACATCTCCAATAACTTCTGTATTCAAGGTTTCTTTAACAAACCCCTCACCCTCCACATTCAAATCAAAGGTAGCGTTCCCTAATTCTTCACTGCCTACAAAATACCCTAAATCAAAATCTATCAAAGAGAAGAAACCTTTATAAGAAGCATTGTCTATATCCTGAATGCCAATCATTTCTAAATCTGAATAACTACTCCCAATCGCTGTGTTTAAATTGACTTTAGAATTTATCGTATTTTCTGTTACTGTTGCTTGACCACGAATAGTAAATTCCCCCAAACGCTCAAATGACGAAGGTATATTCTCTCCTAAAAGTCTAGGCATTAAACTTCTCAGCTGAAAATAGCTACTCGATATATTCTTGATCTGAGCTTCCATTACAAATGGATTATCATTCTTAAATAAATTTTTAAAATTAAAATCCCCACGCACCCCTGTGTTGTCTGAAGTAAGAAATAAATCATCTAGCGTTAAATCATTTAAAACACCACTAAATTTTGAAGAAAAATAAGCTTCTTTGTTTTTTCCAAATTCATCATACAAATGGTTTATTTCATTAAACGAGAGTTTAGAATCTGCAAAGTCCGCCGTAAATTTCACTTTATTAACGAAATCTAAGAAATCTCCTGGACCATAATCCATTATTAAGCTTCCTTTTAAATCAGATTCTTTAGACTTTATTTCTAATGAATCGAAGGTCATTTGCTCTTTAGTATATTTAAATGAAGTAGCCATATGTACCACTTCCAAATCGCGTTTACTCTTAAACGCTAAATTCTGTATATTGGTAGTAACCTCAGGGCCTAATATTTTTAAAGCCTCTGCATCAATACTTAAATCGGTAAAATTTAAGACATCAGAATTTTCTAAATTTTCATCTATAAAAGTGAATTTACTATTTTCGATTACCACATCTGTTGCCGTAAACAAAAAAGGTGGTGTTGCTGGATCTCTTGGCTTACCATCATCTAGTTTATCAATAAAGACATTGATATTAGAACTGGTTTCACCTTTATACGTTTTTAGCTTAAAATTAAGGTCATCAATTGTAATTTTCCCAAATTCCAAATCTCCATTAATAAGATTTTTAATACTCAAAATTGAAGTATTTAGCTTCTTAACATAAAAAAGTGTGTCTTTTTGGTAATCTCTAATAAACACACCTTTCAAATCTGTATCCCAAGTAATAAAAGAAACTTTAAGCTTATCTAAAGAAATATCTGTTTTATACTTGTCGTTAATAGATTTGGTAACCTTTTCTGCTAATGAAGTCTGTACTACTGGGAGCGAAAAAACAAGCGTCGTCAAAACACAGATAATAAAAATTACCAGCAGGAAGCGAACTATTATTTTAACCAGTTTTTTGATAGGACTATTATGTTTTATCTTTGCACTCCAATTATTATTCCAATTTACATGGAAAACGAAACAATTTATATACTTGCCATTGAGTCTTCTTGTGATGACACTTCTGCTGCTGTTTTACACAACAATAAAAGACTCAGTAACGTGGTCGCAACACAAAAAATTCATGAAGAATATGGCGGTGTTGTTCCTGAACTTGCGTCAAGAGCACACCAACAAAACATAGTTCCCGTAGTTCATCAAGCGTTAGCTAAGGCAAATATCGATAAAAAACAGTTATCCGCCATAGCTTTTACACGCGGACCTGGACTTATGGGTTCATTATTAGTAGGAACCTCCTTTGCTAAGTCCTTAGCACTGGGTTTAAACATCCCATTAATTGAAGTAAATCATATGCAAGCGCATATTTTAGCGCATTTTATTGAAGAAGAAAATACTAAAAAACCAGCGTTTCCTTTTTTAGCAATGACAATTAGCGGTGGTCATACCCAAATTGTGCTTGTACGCGATTATTTTGATATGGAAATTCTAGGTCAGACTCTTGATGATGCGGTAGGCGAAGCTTTTGATAAATCTGCCAAAATATTAGGGCTACCTTATCCTGGTGGTCCATTGATTGACAAGTATGCGCAATTAGGGAATCCTAAAGCTTTTCCATTCCCTAAACCCAAAGTAGGCGAACTAGATTTTAGCTTTAGCGGTTTAAAGACCAGCATTCTCTATTTCTGTCAAAAAAAGGTAAAAGAGAACCCTAATTTCTTAGTAGAAAATAGAGATGATATTTGCGCCTCTATACAATACACCATAATAGATATTTTAATGTCTAAGCTTAAAAAAGCGGTAAAACAAACTGGCGTAAAAAGAATTGCAATAGGTGGTGGTGTTTCTGCAAACTCAGGGATCAGAAAAGCCTTAGTAGATGCAGAACAGCGATACGGATGGGAAACGTTTATTCCTAAATTTGAATACTGCACGGATAATGCTGCGATGATTGGCATAGTTGGGTATTTAAAATACAAAAAAAAGCTATTTTCAAATCAAGACATCAGCGCGAAAGCTCGTTATGTACTTACTGATTCTGAAAAATAATGGCCTATAACGAATACCTCTCTAAACGTATTGAAGCATCTTTTGCCTATTTTCCTAAGGAAATTTCTAGTGAGATTATTCCCAAAAGAATGTTTGGCGGCATTGCTTTTCTATACAAAGGAAAAATGACGATTGGCGTTATAAAACAAGATTTAATGGTCCGAGTGTTGAGCTCAAAAATGGAGGATATTTTAAAAAAAGAATATGTTCGTCCTATGGATTTCACAAAGAAACCGATTAAAGAATTTATTTACGTGAGTTCTAATGGCATAAAAACAGAAGAAGAATTACAATTCTATATCGAGCTTGGTCTAGAACACGCGCTAACTAAAATTTAATACAACCAAAAGCATGCAACTTTTTTACAATCCAGATATAAATCAAGATACCCCTGAGTTTATTTTTCCGACCGAAGAGAGCAAACACATTGTAAAAGTACTCCGAAAAAAAGAGGGCGACATACTACATCTCACCAATGGAAAAGGATATCTTTTTGAAGCTGAAATTTTACGCGCAGATTTACGCAAATGTGCCGTAAAAATAATTAAAGAAACTTATCATAAAAAAAATAGTCCAGCATTACATTTAGTAGTAGCGCCTACAAAAATGAACGACCGTTATGAATGGTTTTTAGAAAAAGCAACAGAAATTGGCGTTACAGAAATAACTCCTATTATTTGTGATAATTCAGAACGGAAAGTTTTAAAATTAGACCGTATGGAAAAGGTCTTACAGGCTGCCATGAAACAGTCGCTACAGTTTCATAAGCCAATATTAAATGAACCAATTAGTGCCAAAACATTTATAGAACAAAACAACCCCACCCACCAAGAAGAGCAACAATTTTTTATAGCTCATTGTGAGGAAACTGAAAAAATAGATTTAAAAGAGCGTTTAATACCTAGCCATAACGCCCTTATACTTATTGGTCCAGAAGGAGATTTTAGTACTTCTGAAATAGAAATAGCATTAAGATTAGGCTATAAGCCCGTTTCTTTGGGTGAAAACCGACTCAGAACAGAAACAGCGGCTATTTTTGCTTGTGCCACCATGAAATTAATCAACTAAGATAAGATCAAACATAAAAATACTGCCCTACCTATTTACACTTATTTTAGTAGCACCCGTAATATCAAGCGCACTGTTTTCAGCAATAAGTACTAATGAGATTTTTTCGTTTGGAAGTACACTATCAGGGATTTGAATAGCTTCGCTATTGTTCGTTTTTAGATTTAAATACTTTTCTGCAACGACTATATTACTATTTACTAAGGTTCTATTTCTATTTTCACCACGTTTCACTTCGGTAACTCTCTTATCTAAAACCAATACGACTCTCAGTTTTTTATTAGACAAATCTCCCGTAATCTCATAATCAAAATTAATTGTATTCACACTAGCCTTTACATAAGTAAGAGTAAGCTTATTACTAGGTTTTATTTTTTTATATGTATTGATATTTGCATACATTTCTGATGAATTAGACCCTACAAAATGCGTTACGCCGTTCACTACCACTTGCGGCGTATAATTACTCCTATTTTTAAATTTATAATTATAGGCCGTTTGTTTTTTTGTATAGATAGCTTTACTAAATGGATCTTTCCAGCCTATATAATTCCAATAATCTACATGATAAGATAACGGTATAACTTCTTCACTAAATTCTTTTTTCACTTGATCTAGCAAAACATCTGCAGGTGGGCAACTAGAGCACCCTTGTGAAGTGTACAAGGCTACAACCACAACACCTTGATTTTTATTAACAGGTAAATTTACCGACTCTACTCCGGGATTAAATGCAATTTTAAATGATGTAATCGCAAAACTTATTAAAAGTAATCCTAAAATTATCCCTTTATTCTTCATAATATTTTAAATTTGAAACTATACAGAATGTCGATTTTACATGAAAGTACTTACCCTTTTAGTTATTTTTATTAGTTTTTTAACAACGAACGCACAAGAAATCGCAATATTAAAGTATAATGGCGGCGGAGATTGGTATGCAAATCCTACAGCATTACCTAACTTAATTAAGTTTTGCAATACCAATATTGGCACTACGCTAAATGAGAAACCAGAAATCGTAGAAGCAAGCAGTCCTGAGTTGTTTCAATATCCTTTTCTACATATGACGGGTCATGGTAATGTGTTTTTTTCTCAAGAAGATGCAGACAACCTAAGAACCTATTTATTAGGCGGAGGATTTTTACATATTGATGACAATTACGGTATGGAACCGTATTTACGAAAAGAACTCAATAAAGTTTTCCCAGACAAAGAACTTGTAGAATTAAGCGCTGAAAATGCCATCTTTGAACAAACCTATAGTTTCCCAAAAGGCTTGCCTAAAATTCATGAGCACGACGGAAAAAGACCGCAAGCTTTTGGTATCTTTCACGAAAACAAACTCCTACTACTGTTTACTTTTGAAAGTGATTTAGGTGATGGTTGGGAAGACCCTCAGGTTCACAATGATCCTGAAGAAGTACGACTAAAGGCACTGCAAATGGGTGCCAATATTATTCAGTATGTTTTTAAAAATTAAGTAATGACTTCAAAAATTATATCAAGTGGCATTTTAAGAGCCCTAGGCATCATAGCCGCTATCTTACTTACCTTGTTCTTCCTTTACAAAATACAATCTGTTATAGCGTATTTATGTATCGCTGCAGTAATTGCATTAATAGGCAGACCTATCGTAATTTTTATCCGTAAACGTTTAAAAGCTCCTAATACTGTAGCCGTAATTCTTACTATGGTTTTAATGGTAGGTTTATTATCTGGAATCATTGCATTATTTATTCCATTGCTCACCGAACAAGGGAAAAACTTATCACTATTAGACATTAATCAACTACAAGAAAATATCAACGATTTATACAATCAGGTTACGCAATATTTTAGTTCTTCTCCAGAGAAAGTAACCAAAATGTTAGAAGAATCTCATCTCGAGAAAAACATATTCGAAGGCTTAGATGTAGGATTTATTCCGAATTTTTTAAATACCTTTTTAGATGTTTTAAGCACAGCTAGTATTGGATTATTTTCTGTTCTTTTTATTTCATTCTTCTTTCTTAAAGATAGCAATCTTTTGCAAAACGGACTCCTAATGTTCATGCCAAATGAAAAAGAGGGGAAGATGAAAAACTCTATTTTAAAGATAAACGATTTACTTTCTAGGTACTTTGTTGGACTCCTTATCCAGTTGTTTATTCTATTTGTTATCTATACCATTACCTTGCTTTTAGTAGGTATCGAAAATGCCATTGTAATTGCATTTTTATGTGCCCTATTTAACATCATCCCTTACATAGGACCAATCATTGGTGGCGTGCTTATGATTGTACTTACTATGACCACAAATTTAGATGCTGATTTTAGTACGATAATCTTGCCTAAAGCAGGCTACGTTGTCATAGGATTACTCATTGGACAGTTGATCGATAATTTCTTTTCGCAACCCTTTATTTTCTCTAACAGCGTAAAATCTCACCCTTTAGAAATATTCTTAATCATCATCATAGCTGGCTTATTATTCGGAATCGTAGGAATGATTGTCGCCGTACCTGGATACACTGTACTTAAGGTAATATTAAAAGAATTTTTATCTGAAAATAAGATTGTAAAATCACTCACCAATAACTTATAGTATCACTTTGAATAAAAATATATTAAATACTGGTGTTCAAGAATTTATATCTAAAAATTGGAATACTGACATCATGTCAGTATTACTTAAAAAACAACAATTTACAGCAGTAACTCAAAAAGAGCTCGTAGAACAGCTAGAGGCCAAAAAAAAGTGCAAAGAAAAGCTCTTTACTTGGTTTAACACTCCTAAAACTTACTACCCTAATAAATTGAATATTGAGCAAACCTCATCGGAAAATACTGCCCAATATAAGGCAAATTTAGTGAACGGAAATACATTGCTAGACCTTACTGGAGGCTTTGGTGTAGACAGCTTCTTTTTTAGTCAAAAAATCAAAGAAGTTTACCATTGTGAATTGGATAAAAATCTCTCTGAAATTGCACGCTATAATTTTGATATTTTAGGCAAAAAAAACATTAGCTGTATTCCTGAAAATGGATTGGATTTTTTAACAAAAACGAATTTGGATTTGGACTGGATTTTCATAGATCCTTCCCGAAGAAATGATGCTAAAGAAAAAGTGTTTTTCCTATCGGATTGCCTCCCGAATGTTCCAGAGAACTTAGCACTTCTTTTTTCAAAATCTAATCATCTTCTAATTAAGACTTCTCCTCTATTAGATTTTACGATTGGCATCAATGAACTGAAATTCGTAAAGGAAATTCAGGTGGTTGCCTTGCAAAATGATGTAAAAGAATTACTCTGGATTTTAGAGAAAAATTACGACAAAGAAATCACCGTCAAAACGATCAATCTTTTAAAAAATACAACAGAGACATTTGACTTTATTTTAAACAAAGAAAGAGCTATGGTTTCTAGCCTCTCTGAGCCACTTAGCTATCTTTACGAGCCCAATAGTGCTATTCTAAAATCAGGTGCTTTTAAGAGTGTCGGAAATCATTTTAAGCTATACAAATTACAGGAACATAGTCACCTTTATACCTCTAATGAATTGGTAGATTTTCCTGGAAGAGTATTTAAAGTAGCTGCGGTTATCCCTTTCAATAAGAAAGAAATTCAAAAACTGAAGATTACCAAAGCCAATATCACCACACGAAATTTCCCAGAGCCCGTAGCTTCCATTCGCAAAAAATTTAAAATCAAAGATGGTGGCGATATGTACCTATTCTTCACTACGGACAGTACCGATAAATTAGTGCTTTTAAAATGCTTTAAAGTCTAAGGGTTATCACTTCAATGTAGCCATCCAAGTCATAAGCTGATTAGGCCAATCTTTTAAAAACTCATCATGAAGTCCTAAACCAAATCCATGTCCGCCTTTCGGGTAGACAAAAAGGGTAACGGGAACTTTGTGTGCTTTTAAAGCGGTATAAAACAGCAAACTATTTTCAACAGGAACCACGGTATCATCTGTAGCATGCACTAAAAATGTAGGTGGTGTATGTGTCGTTACTTGGGTTTCATTTGAAAATGCTTCCACCTGGTCATCGGATGGTTTTTTTCCTAAGAGCGCGTTTTTAGATCCTTGGTGGGTCTGCTCTTTCATAGTAATCACAGGATAAATTAAAGCCATAAAATCTGGTCTTGCGCTTAGCTCATCTACAGGGTCCTGTTTTTCATAAACAATTTCATCATAATGCGTTCCTAGCGTTGATGCCAAGTGCCCACCTGCAGAAAAACCAATGATACCAATTTCATTAGGATTAATATGCCATGTTGAGGCATTTTCCCTAGTAATACGCATAGCCCGTTGTGCATCTTGTAGTGGCACTTTATAGGCCTCTGTTAAAGATTTAGAATTTGGTAATCTAGATTTTACAACAATAGCAGCTATGCCTTTAGCGTTTAAAAATTTGGCAACGTCTGTACCTTCCCAATCGTATGCCAAAAAATGATAGCCTCCTCCCGGAAATATGAGTACAGCCTTTCCTGTAGCACTCCTTTTCGCTGGCAGAAAAACTTCTATTATAGGTTTTTGCACCAAACTAATCCGTAAAATTTCTTCGGAATCTTCTACTTCCTTCTCATCGGTTGCTATTCGATTAGGAATTTCTTTAGTCCAAATGGGCAGTATCGTATCCTGAGCATTCCCTAGCATATACATAAACAACAACAGCAAAAAAAATACTTTATTTTTATTCATGATTTATATTCTTAAGACGCACAATCCCATTTAAAATTAGCAATTTTAGCATTACTACCTGCACTTAAATTGTAATGCCACCATTCTGTTCTAATGGACCAAAACCCGAAAGATTCCATCGTTTTTTTCAAAATTTTACGGTGGTCTAGTATCTCTTGCGGTAAGTTTAGATTATCATGATACGCTTTCTTTCCAAAGAAATCAAAATCGGTTCCCATAGCTACATCGGCCCCTTCTAAAGTTACAAGTGTAATATCTACTGCTCCTCCCTTATTGTGGATAGACCCTTTTACAGGATTGGCAACATATTGCGGATTAGGAACAATCTCCCACATTTTGTATTGTACAGAATTTGGCCGGTAACAGTCATAAAATTTAATTTTATACCCCTTTTCCATAAAAGCTGCATTTGCTTTGAGCAGTGCTTTTGCTGTTTTCACTCGCGTATAACATTCCGCGCACTCATAAACTTTGGCTTTTAAAAAATTATTAGTGGTAGCATACCGCAAATCATACACAAAATCTGCACTATAATCTGCTAAACGAATAAATGTAGTATCTGCCAAGCCCGTTAAACTTTTTAGCTTAGGCTTCTGTGGTACTACAACAGATATTGTTATCGGTTTTTGATCCTCTTTTTCTACGACAACTTCTTGGACGTCACTTATAAGATCCCTTGTTTTATTTTCTTTACATCCAAAACACAAAAACAGTGTATTGATGGTGAGTACATAAAAAATAATTCTAAACATGAATAGTATTTAATTTGTTTGGCTCTGCGCTTTAATTAAGTCAGCAAGTTACCCTTTTCATCCCACTCTGCTTTTGTGTTCCGCTTACTTTGGTCTACACATTTTGCTAACCATTCATCTTCATACGCCACACCATGTTGTTTTAGCACATCGTTAGGAACACCATCCCATACATTTGGTGTATTACCCACATATCCTAAATCTTCAATTCCTATTTTTGACGTATAGTAGCCCGTTAATGTTAAGTTACGCATTAAGGAGAAAAACTGAACCTCTAAAGGTCTTTTAGACTCTGGCACTTCAACATTTGGGTAGGCAATGGTATCTAGTATTACTTTTTGCTGTTCTACCGTAGCTGTTTTGAATTCTACTCCAAAATCTTTATTGCTTTTATGATCCAACCACATGAACCCACCACGAATAGGGGTTTGAAATTTAGGATAATCTTTAGTCATAAATTCTATAAAGTCTGGGACACCAGCATCGGAAGCACTACCATAGCTATCATTTGCAGGAAGAATTAAATCTACTAACACCGTTAATGTTTCTAATTCGTGAGCATTTAAAAATTGTTCTGCATTAAGTTTAGCTATCTGCTCCTTTTCTTCTGGAGTTCTCCCAAAATAAGCTTCTGCTCCTGAGGCTATATTGTCTCCTGTTGGCTCCACATTTTCTGGCTTACACCCATTTAATGCCAAACCACCTGCTACTCCTCCTAAAATAAGTGATTTTATACTCTTTCTTCTATCCATCTTTTAGATATTTTGCATTTTCAACTGTTCGATAATATAGTCTGATGTTCTCCATGACAAAGCTAAAATAGTCCATGTTGGGTTTTTATCTGCTTGAGAGACAAATGGTCCTGCATCTACAATAAATACATTAGCTACATCATGTAACTGTTGAAACTTATTGACTACTGATGTTTTTGAATCGTCTCCCATTCTAGTCGTTCCTACTTCGTGTATAATTTCACCAGGAGCATATATGCCATTTTTCTGTTCAATAGTAGGTTTATCACCTAACAAATGCCCTCCTACATTATGAACAATTTCCTCAAAAGTATCGTGCATATGCCCTACTTGATTAATTTCATCATCCGTCCATTTATAATTGAACTTTAATACCGGAATTCCGAACTCATCTACTTTGGTAGGATCTATTTCACATCTATTATCTTTTTGAGGAATAGATTCTCCACGTCCTCCAAACCCCATAGTAGAACCATAATATTGTTTCACCTCATCTCTTAAGGGATTACCATAACCCCCCACATTGATGCCAAAATACTTATTAAATTCATTGTGGTTAAACCCGAAGCCATAACTAGGCATTCCCATTCCTCCCCAAACTTCAACATGGTAGCCACGTGCAAAATTCAGATTTTTATTATCTAACCACCAAGGTGTGTAGACATGCATCCCTCCTACACCATCTTCGTTATACATTTTACGGTTCATTAAATCAGGGATAAATGCAGACCGACTACCACCGGTAGAATCATGCAGGTATCTCCCTACAATATTACTACTGTTACCTAAGCCGTTAGGGTGTTGTTTCGTTTTTGAATTTAGAAGAATCCGCGCAGAACTGCAGGCTGATGCAGCAAGCACTACAATTTTACCTTTTAACTTATATTCTTTTCTATCTTCTTTATTAATATATGAAACTCCAGTTGCTTTGCCTTCCTCATTGGTGGTTACTTCTCGCACCATGGCATTCACAAAAAGATCTATTTGTCCGCCATTTTTTTGTGCTGGAAAAATTAAACACGTACCCGAAGAAAAATCAGCATATACAGAGCAAGCTCTAGAACACTGGCCGCAATAAAAACAAATACCACGCTCATCATTAATTCTTTTGGTAAGCATAGACATTCGTGAAGGGTATACTGGAATGTTTGACTTTCGTGCTCCTTTTATATAAAATAACTCGTGCAGCCGTGGTTTTGGTGGCGGAAGAAAAAAGCCATCAGGATCATTAGGCAAGCCTTCGTTAGAACCAAAAACCCCTATTAATTTATCTACTTTATCATAATATGGTTTTACATCATCATAACCTATTGGCCAGTTATCGCCTAGACCATCCATATCTTTACGTTTAAAATCTTTAGGTCCAAAACGCAACGAAATTCTACCCCAGTGATTTGTTCTACCTCCTAACATTCTAGATCTAAACCATCTAAAATCTGTACCCTCTTCAGTGGTATACGGTTCTCCTTCAATATCCCAACCCCCGTAAGCACTATCAAACTCTCCAAATGGGCGTACGGTATTTGCCCCTCTACGAGGAGATTCATAAGGCCATTTAAACTGTGTCTGTTGCTCTGGCGCTGCAGGGTCAAAATAGGGACCAGCTTCTACAACTGCTACTTTTAATCCTGCTTCGGAGAGAATTTTGGTTGCCATTCCTCCTCCTGCTCCCGAACCTACGATTATCACATCGTAAAGGGTAGAATTTTCTATTATCTGCATAAAATTATTGGTTTGTTTGATTTAATCGGAGTCAAGTTACATCTTTTTTTGCTTTTCGAACCACTTAAATAGGGCTGGATTTTTATAAACTACATCCCAAATCGCATGTCCATAGTGGTCATAACTTGTTAATGTAACGTTATAGCCTAATGTTTTTAACCTATTCACCATTTCTTCTGATTCTGAATATGGAATGATTTTATCTTTCTTACCATGAAAAACTTTTATAGGCAAACTTTTAGCTATCCAATGCGCATAAGGCGTAGGAGCCATTCCGCAAACAACGGCTAAAGCTGCAAATTTTTCAGGATATTCTATGGCCAAATCCCAAGCTGCTGCCCCGCCACGACTTAATCCGGAAAGGTATACTTTTTTTTTATCAATATTATTTTGAGCAATAACCGTATCTAATAATTGCATTACCGCTGTAGTATTCCACATTTTATTTGGTTCGCGCAATTGGGGTACTAAAATAAGAAATGGATATGCTGTTCCATCAGTTAGGGCATCTGGCGGTAACATTTCTTGAGTTGCATCTGTTGGAATGCTTCCGGCACCATGTAAGAATAATAGGATACCATATTTTTTCTTTGACGCTATATCGTATTCATCTGGGTAATATAAATAATAGTTAATTTTCTTGGTAACTACTGTTTCCTGCTCCCCTGCTACAAGCGTATTTTGTGCTGCACAGGAAATAAACTGAAGTGTAAAAAATAAAAGCGTTAAAATTTTAAGCGTTTTGTTCATGGCTCTTTTTAAAAGCCAAAAGTTACAAAAAAGAGCGGTGTGCGCATAAAAAAACCCTGAACAAGAAAATTGAACAGGGTTTAAAGTTTAATAGGTATTTATTTTAAAAAACTAAGCTCTTAATCTTTTGATCAATGCTAAGGTTTCTCTTACTGTTTTTTCTAGACCAGCATAATCTTTATTTGCTAAAATTTCTTTACTGATAAGTTTAGATCCCATACCTACACAAGTAACACCAGCATCAAACCAACCTTTTAAGTTCGCTTCATCTGTACTTACACCTCCTGTAGGCATAATGCTCGTCCATGGTTGTGGGCCTTTAATTCCTTTAACAAATCCTGGTCCATATAAATCACCAGGGAAAAGTTTTACAATCTCGCATCCTAATTCTTCGGCTGCATTTATTTCTGTTAATGAACCACAGCCAGGAGACCAAAGTACTTTTCTACGGTTACATACTTGTGCAATATCTACACGTAATGAAGGCGTAACGATGAAGTTTGCACCCATTTGCATAAACATAGAAGCTGCAGCAGCATCTGTAATAGAACCAACTCCTAAAATCATTCCAGGAAGTTCTTTTATCGCGTATTTATTTAATTCAGAAAAAACTTCAAAAGCGAAATCACCTCTAGCCGTAAATTCCATTAAGCGAGCTCCACCATCGTAAACTGCCTTTAATACTTTTTTTCCTAATTCTACATCAGGATGATAAAACAAAGGAACCATTCCGTTTTCCTTCATCACATTTGCTACTTCAATTCGAGTATACTGTGCCATTTTTAAATTATTTTTTAAGTTTTAGAAATAGGTAGAAATTAAACTAAAATCAACCTACTTTTAATTTTTAAGGTTCTTCTCTTAAGTTCAAATGTACAATTTAAAATTTTTAATTAAACGATTAACCATCAATAAATACGGAACAATTATAAAAATTCACATTTTGATTCACTAACGTATCTAAAATTAATATAAAAATGACTTTTAAAATCTTATCGACTAGAGTTGTGCTAAAAAATGTTGAAGTGCGGCATTTTTATTCTCTTTTTTCCATACCGCAAAAAGTGATGTGGTATGGGTTACATTTTTTAATTCTATAAATTTTATTTTATAATTAAAATCATCTCGCAAAGAATTTGGTACAATTGCGATTCCCATTTTATTTTCCACCAATTTGAAGATAGTAGGTCCATGAATAGACTTATGAGAGATTTTAGGACTAAAACCGTATTCCGCACATAAATTTAATATTTGCTGATAATAGAGCGGGCTATTTTCATTGGGGAACAGAATAAAAGACTCCTCTGAAAGCGTCCCTATATTTGTAAAATTGGCGCTATCAATAGGATGATCTTCTGGCAATACCAAAGAAAAATTCTCACTATACACTAATTTCAACTGCATATTAGACGTTACCGAGTTTGACCGCATAAAACCAACATCAATAGCATCATTCTCCAATGCTTTTAATTGCTCTTTATTGATGAGCTCTTCTAATTTTAGATTAATTTTTGGCTGTGAGGCACTATACTTTTTAATTATAGGCGGCAAATAACGATACATTGCAGAACCTACAAAACCAATAGTAAGTTGCCCTACTTCTCCATTTAGCTGCAATTGCCAATGTTCAAGAGAATCATCTACCTGTTTTAGAATCCGTTTTGCTTCTACTTCAAATAAAACTCCTGCTTTTGTTAAAGCTACTTTTCTGTTGGTTCTTTTAAATAGCTGCTCCCCGAGTATTATTTCTAAATGCTTAATCTGCTGACTTAAGGCAGACTGAGATATGAACAGAATTTCTGCACTTTGCGTGTAGTGCAAGTTTTCTGCTAACACCAAAAAATACCGAAGTAACCTAAATTCTAATTGATTAGTTTTACTTATCATTTGACAGTTAATAAGAATTGTTTCGAATTAAAAGTAAGCTTATTTTTGATTAAAAATAAATTCAGGTATGGTATCAGATAAAATTAAAGCCCTAGAAACTATATTAGATGCACTTTTTATTCCCTATAAGAATAGTGTTCCAGATGTATTAAAAGTTACTAATGGCATGGTTTCGGAAGGAATTATAACCAACGAACGTGAGATCATTAACGATCATATTGCTTTTAGAACTTTAGGCGTACCGCATTTAGGAGTTTCTTCTTTTGAAAAAATATTCCTGCACTATGGATACAAAAAAAAGGATTACTACTTTTTTGAAGGAAAGAAATTAGACGGCTACTGGTATGCACCTCCTGCTGATCATTTACCTCGTATTTTTATGAGTGAATTGCGTGTAAAGGATTTATCTGATAAGACACAGCAAATTATTTACCGCTATACACAACACATTACCACTGACCCCGTAGACACTTTGGATTTAGAAGATACTGAAGCTGTAGGTTCTTTTTTCCATAAAGCACTTTGGGATCTACCAACCCTACCTGATTATCTAGCACTAGCTGATGAAAGTGAATATGCTGCTTGGGTAATTTATAACCGGTACTATTTAAATCATTACACCATTAGTGTGCACGACTTACCTAACAATTACAATACTGTAGAAAAATTTAATGTCTTTCTTGAAGGTTTAGGTATAAAATTAAATACTGCAGGTGGTAAAATTAAGGTGAGTCCTGATGGGCTTTTGAAACAAAGCAGTACCGTAGCAAAAACCTTTGAAGCAGAATTTGCGAATGGTGAAATCTATGAAATATCAGGAAGTTATGTAGAATTCGCAGAACGCTTACCTCTAAAAGAATTTACAGACAAGGGCTTAACTACCTTTACACGCAACCAAAGGCGTGATGGTTTTGAATCTGCGAATGCCGATAAAATATTTGAAAGCACGTACAAAGAGCAGACCAAAAAATAAACTTCATTTTTAACTAATTATATAAAATCCCTTAGCATATTCTAAGGGATTTTTTTGTACCGCCCTAGCCATGCGTGTCGTAAAAATGTACTTTGATGATGCGTCAAAAGTATTCACGACTAGAAATTTTGTCAGCTTTACACCTATGGCATTATTACTGCAATTAGATGTAAAAGGAAGTTATCACTTTCTAGAAAAATTAAGATCGATGTATCAAGAAGTCCCCTTAAAAAACAGCAGTTATATACCTGATTTTCTTGGTGACGGATTTGAAAGAATGACGCTAGAGCTTCCTGCTGATTACGAAGGAAAAGTTAGTGCTACATTAATTCGGAAAAGTGCCCAAAAAGCGTCTCAAAAAGCGGTATTGTATGTTCATGGTTTTAATGATTATTTCTTTCAAAAAGAAATGGCTGAAAAATTTAACGAAGAGGGTTATAATTTTTACGCATTAGATTTACGAAAGTATGGAAGGTCTTACTTAGGCCATCAAAAGTTTAATAATGTACGATCAATTATAGAATATGATGAAGAACTAGATCTTGCCTTACAGCTAATTAAATCAGAAAATAACCATCAGGTCATTTTAATGGGGCACTCTAACGGTGGCCTCATTACCACCAATTATGCTGTAAATCATTTAAATAGTAAACTATTTCATGGGTTAATAAGTAATAGCCCTTTCTATGAATTTAATCTAAGTTATATAACACGAACAATTGGAGTTCCTATCCTCTCATTTTGGGGTCAATATTTTCCTAACTTACGTATTCCAGGAGTACCCTCTGGAAGCTATGGTGACAGTTTGCACGTACAGCGTCATGGGGAATGGGACTATTCTCTTGCTTGGAAACCTCATGAGGTGCCTAAACTAAATTTAGGTTTTATTAGGGCAATACATAAAGCTCAAAAAAACATCAGACAAAAAGCAATTATAGGGGTACCCACGCTCATCCTACACAGTAACCAATCCATTAATGAGAAACATTGGTCTGAAAATTTTGAAAGAGGAGATGCTGTTCTCAATGTTACTCATATTAAAAAATATGCCCATAAATTAAGTGGAGCTGTAACCATTTGCGAGATAGAAAATGGAATACATGATTTAATCCTTTCAAAAAAACCTGTAAGAGAAGAGGTATATAGGATATTATTCGATTGGATTAATACTAATTTTAATAAAACGCACTAAGCATTTGATAAGGCCGTATCTATGCAAAAGATATGCAAACAACAACCTTACAAAATATCTTTAAAGTACTATTAGCACTCTTTATGATATACGCAGGCTATAGTCATTTAACTTTTAATCGGATAGATTTTCAAGCCCAAGTACCTGATTTTGTTCCCATAAGCAAGGACTTTGTTGTAGTTGCATCAGGTTTTGTAGAAATAGCGCTGGGTCTTGCCCTATTGCTATGGACACAGCGTAAAACAACTATTGGGTGGATCCTTGCCTTATTCTTTATCCTAGTATTCCCAGGAAATATTTCGCAATACTTAAATCAAAAAGACGCTTTTGGTGCATTAAATTCTGATAGCGCACGATTAATCAGGCTCCTTTTTCAACCTGTCCTTATCGCATGGGCACTTTGGTCTACTGGCGCATGGCAATCTTGGAACACCTCTAAAAAATAACATACTATGAAAGCACTACAAATAATAAAATACGGAGCTATAAAAGACGGACTATCCATAAATGAGGTACAAAAACCCTCGATACAACCAATGGATGTTTTAGTGCAGGTAAAAGCAGCCGCTCTAAATCCTATTGATTATAAAATAATCCAAGGCCACTTAAAAGACATGATATCCTTAAAACTGCCAACCACTATTGGTTACGATGTAAGCGGTGTCATTGTTGAAAAAGGATCTAAGGTTGCTAATTTTAAGATTGGTGATGAAGTATATTCTAGAGTTCCTCAAGAACAAATGGGTACCGTAGCCGAATATGTAGCTATTGACGTTAATTATGTTGCCAAAAAACCAGTGAATAGTTCTTTTGAAGAAGCTGCTGCCTTGCCCTTAGCTGGCCTTACTGCATTACAAGCTCTAGAACGTGTAGGGATTAAAAAGGACGATAGGATTTTGATACATGCAGGATCTGGTGGTGTCGGGAGTTTTGCCATCCAATATGCAAAAGCTAAAGGTGCTATTGTATATACCACCACAAGTACTAAAAATGTAGATTGGGTAAAAGCTTTGGGTGCAGACCGAGTCATTGATTATAAAACGGAGGATTATAAAGAGGTGGCCAATAATTTAGATATTGTTTTTGACACTTTAGGGAATGACTATACACTTGATGCCTTTAAGTGTATTAAAGACGGAGGAAGCGTAACGAGCATTGTTGGGCCACCTGATGAAGAAACAGCGCAACAAATGGGTATGACAGATTACGCCCTCCCTGAAAAGTTAGCGCAGCTCATAGAGCAAAAATCTGCTACGTATAAGCTCACCTGGATGCAACCCAACGCAGTACAATTAAATACCATTGCAGCACTAGTAGATGCTGGAGACATAAAACCTATTATAGATCTTATTTACCCGCTTGAAGATGCTGTTACCGCCTATGAATATTTAGCGGAAGGCAGCGCAAAAGGTAAAGTAATTATTAGCCTTATTTAAACTAATCATACACTTAGAATTTAGAAAAGTAACCACAACTAGCATGTATATACACAAAACGAGTCTCCTTAACGTTAGCGCACTATTTCTAATCATAGTTTGTGTCTTTAGTAATGATGTAAATGGACAAACCCTAACGCGTGAAGCTTTTAAAGATACCATGCAACAACTTCCGTACTTCACCATTCATAAAGACAATTACTTTATAACGGGTGTACCCACCAATAAGGCCATAAACAGTACTACGGCGAATGCCAAATATCAAGTTAGTTTTAAGCAAAGGATTACGCGTGATGTTCTGCCATGGGAAACATATTTATTCTTGACGTACAGCCAAAAAGCATTTTGGGATATTTATAAAGATTCTTATCCTTTTAAAGAAATAAACTTTAACCCTACGATTGGTGTTGGAAAGGCTTTTTTTGATAAAAATGACAGGATACGAGGCATAGGTAATTTGTATTTTGAGCATGAATCTAATGGTAGAGATAGTATTTATTCCAGAAGCTGGAATCGGCTTAGTGCAGAATACCACCGGGCTGTAGGACCTCAAACGATAGTGACTATAAAAGGATGGATTCCCTTTGGCTACAAAAGTGGAAACCCAGAGTTATTAGATTATGTGGGTTTGGGGGAATTGACGGTAGCTCATGATTTTATGGACGACAAATTTAGTCTTCAAGTACAATTAAGAAAAGGCTTACAATGGGATGCCAAAGGGATGCTCCGAACTCGTTTTTACTACAGACCCTCTAAGCACAAATCTAATCAATATATTATGTTAGAATGGTTTGCCGGGCAAGCAGAAAACCTAATTAATTATGAGCGCTTTACTTCTATGGTTCGCGTGGGGTATGTGATTAAAACTGATGAGCTTAATTTTTTGAAAGGAAGAAAATAAATGTAGTCTCAGAGTTTGGAGACACTCCTCCCAAAATCTCCCGACTTCGCGGAATGAATAAAGCATAGAGTTAAACTGAGAACAGAGCACGAGAGAAATGCGAGCACAAGCATGTAGCTTGCGCTAGCGGGGGTTGGCATTCCGCAGGATGGCTATGAATTTTATATATTGCAAGCAATAGGTTAATTTCTTAAATATTAATTACTTATTTGAAATACGGAACAATAATAGACTATAAAACCATGATAATCATATTCTATAGTTCCAATAAATAATTCTTCTACTTCATCTCCAGTAATGTCTTGTAATACTAAGAAATGTTCAGGATTAGACTCTGACACTATAATTGTTTTTTCCTTATTTTTATCACCTATTTTTAAAACTCCTTCATAACTTTCATTTATATAAAATTGGATGTCTGTTCCGTCTTTTAGTTGTTCTTTTTTTAATTCCTTAATCTTTTTTTCTAAAACAACATCGTTTTGACCTGATACAAAGATATTTATAGCACTATTTTTAAATTCGCGAATAGTTAGTGTTTTTAAATTATTCGTCGTTAAATTCAAAAAAATGCTATCATAATATGATTTTGAATGTTGTTCATTAAATTCATTAATCAATTTTCCTTTTTTATAGATATGTGGACGATACGAATTTATTACTGTATCTTCTATTTTATCCATTTTGGAATATAAACTACTACCATAAATAACAAATATACTATCAGAGAATGCTACTTTTGATAAACCCCTAAAATTTTGTTCATCTGAGGATCTTAATTGAAAATCAAAAAGTTTTTTTAGCTCAATAACATTGTTATCCTTTTTAGGTACTTTTTTACAGCTATTAAGACTTAGTATGACAAACAATATTATAAATATATGTAATCTCATAAATTAAATTTTATTAGTGAATTATTTCAGTGCATGACCAATATGTTTAATATCTTCAATAGGTGGAAGCATTAAAGGGTTTTTATTAAAAAAATCTATAATACTGTCTTTATCCTAAATAAAAGTGATTTTGTAAGCATCTTTCCCCTTAATTTTTAACATTTACACTTATTTTCTTTCAACTTTGCACTCTGTTTGTAGCCAATAATATTGTCTTGCTTTGTGCCAATTGTCATTGCTTCTTCCATCTAGAATCATCATATCACCTGTATATCCTTGACCATACCACCCTCTATAAGGGTGTGTTGGGCTCTTAGAAAATATATTATTTTTAATATATTGAATGGATAATTCCGCTCTATGTTTAATTGTAGCAGTAAAAAATCCATTCTTAATTAATATAATCAGAAATTTTAGGATTTCCTTTTTAATATTTGTAAATATTGTTACGTTAAGCAAAGTCTCCCTATATAAAAGAACAAATAGATTCAATAAAAAACTACACTGAGCGCAAAAGATCAAAATAATGCTGACACGAGCATAAGAGAAAAAAAAATAGAAGATTTTTAATTCAACGTGTGCCTAATTATTTAAATTGTTGCTCCAATCTCAAGACCCTCCCATCAGTAGACCTTAGGTTTATATCTTTTCCATTCCAATTAAAAAAGTACTTAATACCATCCAATTTCATTTGGTAAAATTCATCTAAATAGTAACCCGTGAAATTAAATGTCTTGAAATTTTGAGAGTTTACAATCTCATTTTTTAATACATCAAAAGTAACCGCTTCATCAATTTTATTTTCATCTTCATCAAACAAATCATAAGAGTTATGAAACACTGAAACCGTAAGAACATTTTTTAGTAAGTTGGGATCAGTAAATCGAAAAGAGTCAATACCATCAGTATACGGAATACTATCATTTTCAGTAATAAAGCTAATCTGATTTTTACGCATAGCTATAAAAATTGAATCCGAAGATTTATAATTGTTCTTATTCCAATTAGTTAAATAGTATGTAGAATCATTAATTTCTAAAACTCTGACTTTTCTATAATCACGATTAGCACTTTCGGAAAAAATAATTTTCTTTTCCCAATTTTCAATATAAACCGATTCGAAAGGATAATCCGTATTATTACGTTCTACATGACTAATTCCTTTACAATAAATATCTTTTACAAAATCAGTCGGGAGCCATGATATATTGTCAATAGTTCCAGCATACTTTTGAGCTAAATTTAGATTAAAACAATCACAAACAACGTATTTTTCGTCACTCATGACTTCATTAATCAAGTTCTTCGTATCCGAAATTTTATGACTGGTAATTAAATCAAATTTTGAACTACTTTGTTTTTGATCTTCATTTTTTTTAGGCATACATGACGAAAGCAGGAGCGTGATACCTAGTACTTTTATAAAAATAAATTTCATGGCGATTTAATCAAGGTACTAAAATAATAGTTTGGAAGTTCTCAAGCCATCTACCTGATGATAAATTCTAAAAATTAAATTATCTACTAGGGAAAATGGACCCAATCCACAACGTTTTCAAACATAATAGAACAAACAAAGTCGAAAATTAAACATAGATCAAAAAATGAAAGAAATGTAGGCACGAGCGTGACGCTCGCGCTAGCGGGGATATTAGCTCCACCCCAATATTTATGCTCTATTATTTGGTCTATTCATTTGTGAACTCACGTTTTATCATTTCTCCGTCTTTGTACATTTCCGTATACAATAGAGCGCTTTTGGTGGCTGTTGCTAAATCTGCTTGCCCTTCTGAATTTCTTTTATACTTGAGTACAAAATAACTCCATTCACCTACAGGCTTCCCGTCCTCAAAATGAGCTTCTAAATAAGTAAAATCATTCACATAAGTATTCATTTTTTTCTCAACCCATGGCCCTTCTCTAGTATTATTTTTAACCAGCCCTTCTTCTATTTCATTTTTATAATCTCCATTTTTATCATAATACCGAATAAATTTTCCTTTTTCAGAAATTTTGTATTTGTAGATATTACTTATTGAAGCTATATTTTCTTCTTGTTTAAAATCTTGAATGTAGAGAATATTATTTTCATTTATATAAAAAAATCTAGAATTCCTAAACCCAAATTCTCCTAAGAAATAAGAATAAACTCTCTTACTTGATATAACATCATTACCTTTTAGTGTGACCAAAAAAATATTTTCTTGATTTCTATTTGGGTTGTTTGATTGTTTTTTTGTAAAAACAAAGGAATAGGATATATCACCTTGTTTTAGCAAAATATTATCTTTAAAATATAATTTGTGTAATTTATTTTTTAAAGGAATATAGAATAAATCATCATCATAATACTCTTGAGTATAATAACTTTTTAACCTACCCCTATACTCCTTAAAACTAAGTCCAGATATAAATTTTTTAAAATAAACTAATGCCTGTATATCATTATTGATATTTCCCTTTTCTAAGTCACTAAATCCAAAAGGTTTTTCGATAACCTTATCAGCAAATACCGAGTCCGCTTCTAAATTATTAGAAACAAAATTTGGTTTATCACTGGATAACTCTAACTTTTCAGATATTAATATTTTTTTTTCTTTTTTACAGGATAATAATGAAAAAACTAAAAATAAATATATAAGTGCTTTAATTACTTCCATCTTAAATTAAATTTTCTATGCTTGCATTATTAAAATTACCCGAATGCAAATGATTATTATGTATTTGTCCACAATTTACGCAATTGTTATCAGTAGAAGAACATGGATTACAATCTCTAGAACCATGCGAATCATTTCGATTACAAGCAATGTAATGTAGGTTGAACCATAATGCATTCCCGCTCAACAAAGTTTCCAGACTTAGTGGAACAAATAAAATAGAAAAAGACGACTATATATTCACTGCACTAAGGCTAGCCAGTACTTTAATTCTATTGGGTCTATAGTCAAATAATTACCCGAATTTAAAATCTGAAACGATATTGTTTACCTAACTTAAAATTATAGTTAGAAAGACTTTGTTTTCATTAGCTTTCCATTTAAATCGTAATATTCCCATTCGCCAATCGAGTCTAAATCAATTTCAAAGAGTACATCGTTGGTGAATCTTTCTATTGATTTCTTATTTCCGTTTAAATAATACTCAACCACTTCTTTATAGGCATCCTTCATTGTTCCAAGATGATAATAGACTTTTTCAACTAAAACTCCAGAGGAATTATACTTATACCAAGTACCAACAGATGTCCCCATACCCTTATAGATGCCTTGGCAACCTTTTTCTTTTACCAATCCATTTTCATAGAAAGAAATATGTAGCTCACTACAAATTATACCATTACCTATTACACTGTCCTTGCCAATAGAAACCTCTTTGATATTGTCTTTATTTGAAAAAATGTGACCCGTACTACTCTTAGCCTGTTCTAATTCATTTTTATAATCTCCATTTTCTCCATAATAACGAATAAATTTACCCTCAGAGGATATTTGATAATTTTCTGTTTTTTCAGAAAAATATTCACCTTCAATTGCAAAAAAACTTTTAGAAGATATTATCCTCTGTTTATCCATAAATGAGAAAGTAGAATATGAGGAAACATAGTCGAATTCTTGCTTATAAAGTATTAAATCATCAATTATTACACCATCTACTGATACCATTACTATAGTAATGAAATTATAGGATTTTAAAGCATTATCACTCGTGTGTTTACCTAACAACATAATGAAATCCTTATCTCTAATCTTTCCTATAAATTCATAATTTTCTCTAACAACTTGTTTACCAAAGTTTGAGTACATAGAATATTTTAAAGAATCTTCTATTGTAAGTGTATAGTTAAGGCCATCGGTATTTGATATCTTTTTCCAAGTATTGGTATTAGATTGTATTTTTTTTGTAAAAACATCAGACTTCAAATTTAAATATGCTCCATCCTCATCTGTTTCCAAAGGAAGTCCAAACTTATCAGGGAAAATAGTTTTTACTACATCAATATTACCTAACGGTAATTCAAAATCTGGTAGTTTAGAAATAAATTCTAGAGGTATGCTTTCTTGTTTTACTTGAACCAATGAATCATTATCTTGGATAGTTAGTGTAGCAATCAAATTCTTATTTTCGCCTTTACAAGCCATAAATAAAAGAAATAAGATTAAAAAATTATTTTTCATAGTATATACTGAATAAAAGCATGAGTATTTTGACGGTTAAAATTTGTGCGCTATAAATGAGAATTATGAATTCCTCCTACATTAACGGCATTAGGTTGTATGGGATTACAATCTCTCGTTCCATGCGTATAATTTCGATTACAAGCATTGTAATGTGGGTTGAACCCATAATGCATTCCCGCTCCACAAATTCTTCCGATTTAGCAAAACAAATAAAATCGAATCCTAAACTCAACTCAAAAACATTAAAGAAGGACAAGTTATTAGATAACTAGAGAATAACACAGACAGAAGCATGATGATCGCGCTAACAGTGCGAAGTAATTTTCAAATTTAATCCATAGCAATAGCACCCAAACACTCTAAACCTATTGTAGGTAATCCTAAAAAGCTCAAATCAATAATAAAATAGCCTTCTTTATCTTTATTCTCTTTGAAGGAGTTCTGAATAACACCATCAACCGACATTTGTGGAATGCTACCATCTGGATATTGCTTTTCACTTAAATAAATTTTTGTACTCTTTTTATTATAAAACCTCATCCGTAATGTGATTTCATCTAAAGGGATTTTCAGCTTAAATACATACTCCTTTTCATTATAGAGCAATGGAAAATTAACTACTGAAAAAAAGTTTTCAACAGACTCCTGTCTAAACTCCTTTCCCATGGTAAAAATATTTTCTGATTGCAAATGCTCTTGGTACTTTTCAGGAGTATAAACGGCACCATACTCGTCTACATATTGCTCCTCTTTTCTATTAAAACCATCTACCACTAAATTATCTAACTGAATTATTGAAAGCTCTTCTAATCGTATAGATTTTAATTGACCACCACTTCTTATAGTATTGGTTTTGTGTTTTCTAAAAAAGTAAACACAAATAAATAATAGTACACTAAAAATAATTCCGATACCAATCATAAAAATAAATCAGTTTTTACAATTAGAAATAAGCCCTTTTTAGGGGACAAAATTTTTGAATTGTATGAGTAAATATTGTAGCGCTCTGCAAAGTCTACCTGCTTAGTAAAACAAACAAAGTCAAAAAAAGCTACACTGAGCGCAAAACATGAAAATAATGCAGGCACGAGCGTGACGCTCTCGCTAGCAAGTCTTTTAATCCAAAATTTCTCTCCCTAAATATATAAATTTCTGCCCGCCAATATTTAAAAATCTAACATCTAAAAAAAAGAAATATTGTTTTAATGTATTAACATCTGGAATATCACTTTTTTTATTGGGGTCAAATTTTAATACGTAAACTACTAAATTTTCTCGTTTAGATAATAAATAACTAATCTTTGTCTCGTTAATGGGAAGCCGTGGATAAAATTTATAAGCTATATTTTTATGGGTAAAGGATAATGCTAACTGAGTGCTAAAAAATGTAACGTTCCGCATCACTGAGTCATGGTCATTAGTATCTTCTTCAAAAAAGCGTTCTATAAAACTTTTCCCTTTTAGCCTACTACTTTCTTTTACTCTGCGTTGCTCTAAAATTTCAGAATTAGAAGTCCGATATGTATCAACATATTCAACGTTTCTAAAGCCATCAATACTTATGGTTTTAGTAGGTATTGCAAATGAAAAAGACTCCTTCAATAACCCAAACAACCTTCTATCGTTTCTTAAATTTTCTTTTCCCCTTTTATTCTTAACTATTTTATACCAAATAGATAAAAAAATGGAAATAAGAATTGTCATAAATAAAGTGTCCAAAACTCAAATTTTAAATTTAGTTACATAATAGTAAACAATCTTACACAACATTACTCAACAGCTATAGTTTCTCTTAAACCTAATTCATTTTCATAATTGTAAAAACTAAAGGAGAGATACCCTCTTATTTCATCAGTAATCTTCTGTTCAAAAAAACGAAGTGCTATTTCACTTTTACTAAGATCATACACTTTCCGCTCTCTATTTTCTTCTAAAAAAACAGAATTTTTAAGAAGATCATTCTTCTCTAAATTTGTGATAAACATCTTATAACCAATATAAATATCGAAAGTCTTAATTTCGAAATCTGAAAACTTAACACCACTAGGATAAGGAGCCAATTTTTCTTTGTCTGTAAAAATTAAGTATTTACCCAGATCAGACGCTCCATCATTATCAGGACCTATTGAAATCTCACTTAATTTTATGTCGTTAGAATAATTACTTTTTACCTTAATTCTATAGGGTTTTAATAAAGTTACATATACACTATCAGCCATGGTAAAAGACTCCATTATCTTCAGGGGTGCATCGGTTTTCTCAAAACTTAATTCTACGTTTTCTGTTTGTGCTTTACAGCAGAGTAGTGTTAATACACTTAATATTAGGAATATGTTTTTCATAAAAAAGTTTATTATAGCCTAGCAAACCAGATTTTACCACTCTACTGGCACAGAGATACGTTCACCAAATTTATTACCATCTAAGAATTGCACAGAAATACTATCGTTTTTAGTTAGTCTTTCAAATAGTTCTTTGTGGTTTTTCTTGAAATCTGAAACTGTACCTATATGCAAAGTATCTTTGTTCTTTGATGTTTTTTTTTGGATATATATATTAAACTGGTCTTGTATATTTTTTGAGGAATCTACAAAGTGCCTTGTATAATAAATATATTGCAATTGTCCATATGGCGAAATATTCTTTTTACTATTATTCTTTATCTTTTTCAAACTATTTTCATCCTGCTGAAATAATCCAATTCCATAGTCCCGGTTATTAGGAATATTCTTATAGGTGTATTTGATTAAATTAAAATATCTTTTAGAAAAAGAATTATTTTTAATTATTATCTGATTTGGAAATTTTATATTAATTACATCATCCATACCACCCTTTGCAAATTGAATAACAACGTCATAATCTGAATTTGATTGATTAATTTTAATGGCTTGTTTTGCTCCTGTGCAATTGAAAAATAAGAAAGCAAGGATCACTATATAAATGTTTTTAAAAAATTTATTCATTTAAAAAAATGTTTCTATTATATAAACATAATTGTTTTTACTTCGTTTAGTATTTTTAACCTCCCTGAAAAGTATTTCTGTATTGAAAGATTCATTCTGACACTTGTAAGCGATAAGTAATTTGAGAAAAGTAAAATATTTAGCTGAAAATCTCCATTTTCAATTACTTTTCAACTTTTATCGTATGTCCCAGACCTAATTCATTTTCATAATTATAAAAATTAAAGGAGAGATACCCTCTTATGTCATCAGTAATCTTCTGTTCAAAAAAACGAGGTGCTATTTCACTTTTACTAAGATCATAGATTTTTCTCCCACCATTTTCCTCCAAATACACCGCATTTACAAAGAGGCTATTTTTTTCTTTACTTTTAATAAACATCCTATATCCAATGTAAATATCGAAAACCTTAGTATCGTGACCCGAAAACTTAACGCCTGTTGGAGGAGGAGCTAGATTTTGCTTATCTGTATAAATTAAATACTTACTGGGATTATGAGATCCAGAACCACCTCCGGAATTCATACTAAGCCTGCTTGTTCTTATAGTGCTTGAATAATTACTTTTCACCTTAATTCTATAGGGTTTTAATAAAATTACAACCACACTATCAGCCATAGTGATAGACTCCATTATCTTCAGGGGTGCATCGGTTTTCTCAAAACTTAATTCTACGTTTTCTTCCTGAGATCTACAAGAAATGACTATTGAGGCAACTAAAGCAAAAAGGATGTAGGCATGTTTTCCCATTATAAATTTCATTATATTATTAATTCTAAGGCTTAATGTAAATCCACCGAAAGTTCCTGAATTTCTTTAATATCTAAAGCACCTATGGCAACATCAAATTTTAAATAATTCTTATTCATTTTTAAAAGGTTGGAAAACTCACAGGCTTTATTTTTATGCTGAAAATCTGTAAAAGAAGCTTTAGTACTAGCTCTAAATTTCAACGGCACTCCGTTAATAGTAATATTATAATAACTAAGGGTATCTATATTTTTCGCTTTTACCGTGAGTGATATCTTATCAATAGCACCGTCCTTGACCTCTTGAACCACATGGTGGACATTTGTATTTAAAAAAGCTTTATGATCTAAATAGGTCTTTTCCATTTCAGCCAAGGCCAATGAATTTTCATAAGGGTACAAATTTGAAACTACAGTTTTTCCTTTTTCAACTCCTATAGTATTTACTTGTATATAATTAATAGTACTTAAAGTAACACCAGTAATTGGAAATGTAGCGGTAACAAAACCAGTTTGAGAATTTAAATAAAAATTAGATGCGCTTTTTTGTCCTATGAGATAACGAGAATCTTTTTCAAAATAGCCCATACTTGCCAGTACATTTTTTAAGCTAAAGTCGTTTTTATTTTCAAAAGATCGTTCGTCTAGCGCAAAGCTTACTTGAATAGAATCTATCGTACAATTTTCGCTAAAATAGCACTTCAGTTCTACTTCATTTGTACTCGAAATTTTATGACTGGTCATTAAATCACATTTTGAATTTCTTTGTTTTTGCTCTTCCTTTTTTTTAGGCATACATGACGAAAGCAGGAGCGTGATGCCTAGTACTTTTATAAAAATAAATTTCATAGCGTTTTAATCAAAGTACTAAAATAATAGTTTGGAAGTTCTCAAACCACCTACCTCAGAATTAATTCTAAAAATTAAATTATGTACTAGGGAAAATGGACCCAATCCACAACGTCTTCAAACATAGTAGAACAAACAAAGTCGAATATTAAACATAGATCAAAAAATGAAAGAAATGTAGGCACGAGCGTGACGCTCGCGCTAACGGGGCTTGTACTGTTTAACTATAGAAGGATAACGCAATTGTATTGGCTATTTATATAATAAGATAACAGAAATGCTACTTTTTAGAATACCAAAACCTATCTTGAGAAGTTTTACTTAATCTTAATGCCTAGCTTTGCTATATATTAAGTTCTTTTATAATCTCCCCAGTTTTGGCGTTTAAATGAAAGACTTTAACATTGGTAGTATTAATTAATTCTTAGTGGGGTTATAATTCAGAGCCATACACAATCTCTAGAGCCCTTTGATCTGTGTATCAATACAATTACCTCTCTTATTTTATTCGTTGTTATCTTAATCTTCGCTATGAGGATAAAATGACCGCTCTAAAATTTCACCAGTAACACCATGCACTTTAATAACCTCTCTACGCATAGGGACTTTATAATAAGTAATAAACCAAAAAGTTCCACTTTCATCAGATTTTCTTCCTATTGTAGTATTTTTTTTATCTAAAATGTCAATATCATCATTTTCACTTTCAATTAATTTAACGAGTTGTTCAAAATTAAAATTGAAAGGACTGTCATAATTAATTTTGTTAATTAATTTTCCTTCTTTATCATACTCTACTAAGCTGATTATAAAATTATTTGGAAATTTAACCAATATCGATTCTAATAAACCTGATTTATAATAACGCTTTTCTTCTGTATATAATTTTGGTAAAATCGGAATTACTGTTTTATAATAGAAGTCCTCATCTAATTCCAATGTAATTAAACTTCCGTCATCTAATTTAAAACTATAAATATTATCATTACTATTTTTCTCAAAAGTTCCAATGTCAAATTTTTCGGTAGTTATTATTTTTTTCTGTTTTATATTTTTCAAAGGAATTATTTTGCTCTTCTCTTTACTTACACAAGAGCTTAATAAGCAATAAAGCAAAATAAATAACCAGTTCTTCATGATTGTACTTCTTTCGGTAAATTAAGACAAATATTAACTATCTGAATAACATACTAGTGAGAATATTCTATAATGTTTTCTGTTTTTACTTATTGAAATGGGAATAACCCCGCATCTGTTCCACAAAATATATCGAATTACACGAACAAAGTCAAAAAAAGCTACACTGAGCACAAAACATGAAAATAATGCGGGCACGAGCATGACGCTCACGCTAGCGGAGGAGTAATATCTTGATAATTGCAGTAGCAATTTAGACTTATAATCCTTACTCCACAAGAATTTCAACAGTACCAATTCCGGTAGTCATAAAAACTTTTTCAAAAGCATTTTCGTTCTGCTTAAAAAATGTCCTTACTTTTTTGGGCAAACTATTATCAGCGAAAATATTAAAGGTTATGAGTGTTAGCGTGTTCTCTCTTGAGTCTAAAGAAAAAACTAATCCTCTTTTAAAATAGCCATGATACTTATTATAATTTTCATCAGTTTCTTCTAATTTATTTATTTTGGAGAATACCTCAGATGACTCTAAATCCTTTCTATAAAAAATTTTACTGAACAAATATTTACTACTACTTGCAAATGCAACACACTTAATGTTTTCTCCATTAAGTAAAGAGTAAACATCTTTTTTTCTCGAGGCATAATAAAATTGCGATCCCGAGATATCCAAGACATCTATTTTTCCATCCTTAGTTAGCTTATCAAATAATTTAAAATCTTTCTTATCAGAAATACATGTACTAATTGTATCGTTTAAAATAATTTCTTCCTTAATTTCTAACTATTCTATTTCTAACTCTTCATTATTTGCATGTTGCTTTATATTCTCTTTACGACTAAGTAAAGTATTTATAATTACAAAAATCGTTATCAAATTTTTCATTATTTATCCTTCTACATAGCAAAACAAACAGAATTAAGAAAAAGCTACACTGAGCGCAAATTATGAAAATAAAGCCGGCAATAGCGTTACGCTCGCGCTAGCAGGTGTCTTTTGTGAATTACAGCTTTGAACCAATACACAACATAACACTAAAAAGAATTTTACATACATTACTCTATTTCAGTTTTTTGATTGCAAACACAACGAAAACCTCCGCCAAAACCATCTTGCTCAGGTTCTCTAGAGCTACGTATATACACAGAATTACTTAATTTATGAAAACCACGGATTACTTTTACAGTACCAGAAACTATACTATCAAACCTAGGATTTACAACAGGTTCTTTTGAATATAATGCTAACCAATCATTAGTCCATTCAGGTCTTCCTCCAGACATATCATAAATACCTAAAGGATTTGGCGGATAAATTCCAACTTTAGTGTCTACTCCATAATTATCATTTACACCTCCTTCAATTTTTCCACTATCCGTAGCATGCTCAACATTTAAGCCACGACTACGTGCTGCATATTCCCACTGAGCCTCCGTCGGTAAATCTATAGGTAAATTAAGCTGTTCCCCTAACCATTGACAATAAGATTGTGCTTGGTACCAATTCATGCCAATAGCACCGTAATCTGGGCCCATATCTTCTTGATTTCTATAATCATGATTAATAAGTTCTAAATTATTTAACTCCGTATATAAATCAAACTCTTTTAAAGTTGTTTCATATTTACTTATAGAGTAACTATCTAAAGTAACTTGATGCTCCAGCGTAGTATAATGGTAATCATTATTCCCCATAATAAACGTGCCCCCTTCTACAAAAACAAAATTAGCTTTTACATCTTCTAATATTTGCTCTTGCTCTGGTGTTGCGCTTTTTTGTGAATTGCAGCTTTGCGTTAATACGCAACATAAGAGTAAAAACAATTTTACACGCATTACTCTATAGGAGTTTTTTGGTTGCAAACACAACGGAAACCTCCGCCAAAACCATCTTGCTCAGGCTCTCTAGAGCTACGTATGTACACAGAATTACTTAAAGAGTGAAAACCACGGATTACTTTTACAGTACCAGAAACTATACTATCAAACCTAGGATTTACAACAGGTTCTTTTGAATATAATGCTAACCAATCATTGGTCCATTCAGCTCTATCTCCAGACATATCATAAATGCCTACGGGGTTTGGAGGATAGGTGCCAACAGGTGTATCCGTCCCGTAATTATCATCTTCACCTACTTCAATAATACCACTATCCGTGGCATGCTCTACATTTAACCCACGACTACGTGCTGCATATTCCCACTGGGCCTCCGTCGGTAAATCTATAGGTAAATTAAGTTGTTCCCCTAACCATTGACAATACGATTTTGCTAAAAACCATGTGTTTTTTTTAGCTGCATATTTAGGCCCATAATCTTTTATTTTACCTCGATGATGTGAGTTAATTATTTCTAAATCATTCATAATATGATACAAATCAAATTCCTCCCAAGTTGTTTCGTACTTACTTATCGAGTAACTGTCTAATGTAACCTCATGTTCATACGCAATTGAAACTCCATTTTTACCCATTGTAAACGTACCTCCTTCTACAAATACAAAATTTGCTTTTGCCGCTTCTAAAATTTGTTCCTGTTCTGGGGTTACTTTTTTTTGTGAATTACAACTTTGCGTTAATACGCAACATAAGATTAAAGACAATTTTACATACATTACTCTATTTCAGTTTTTTGATTGCATACACAACGAAAACCTACCCCCGAACCATCATTATTTGGTTCTCTAGAGCCTCCCCTACTATATACTGAATACCTTAATTTATGCCAGCCTCTGACCATTTTCTCTTCATAATTATGTATGGTATCATACCTTGGGTTTACCAAGGTGTCTTTACTATAACCTACTAGCCAATCATTAGTCCATTCCGGTCTACCTCCAGACATATCATATATACCTAAAGGGTTTGGCGGGTAAGCTCCTACAATTGTATCATAAACAGGATAGTTTCTTTTCTCTGTAAAACTTCCTTCAATTTTTCCGCTATTGGTTGCATGCTCTACATCTAGCCCACGGCTACGTGCTGCATATTCCCATTGGGCTTCTGTTGGTAAATCTATAGGTAAATTAAGCTGTTCCCCTAACCATTGACAATAAGATTGTGCTTGGTACCAATTCATGCCAATAGCACCGTAATCTGGGCCCATATCTTCTTGATTTCTATAATCAGGATAAATAAGTTCTAAATTATTCAACTCCGTATATAAATCAAACTCTTTTAAAGTTGTTTCATATTTACTTATAGAGTAACTATCTAAAGTAACTTGATGCTCCAGCGTAGTATAATGGTAATCATTATTCCCCATAATAAACGTGCCCCCTTCTACAAAAACAAAATTAGCTTTTACATCTTCTAATATTTGCTCTTGCTCTGGTGTTGCGCTTTTTTGTGAATTACAGCTTAACGCGAAACCTATAAATAATACACTGCTAATTTTTCTAATAGGGTCTATAGGGGACATAAGGTTTTTCATTTTTTGGTTCTAATTTCCATGCTTCTCCTAAATGTGGTAATTTGTTTACGTGATTGCAAACAGTATTCCAATCTTCAATATCATTTAATAATTTCCTTAAAAACTGTGACCCCTCTTGTGGACGTAAAAAATTCCCTGGATCATCTTTTTTAGCAGTTTCGTCATATACTCTATACTCTTTGCCGTCAGGATCTTTTATTGCTAAATGTTCTATAATTTCTTGCCACTCTCGTCCGTGATTAACTGTTTTTATAATAATAATTGCTGCTTGTTCACAGTTTTTATACAAATCGCCATCCAAGATATCAGCTCCATCCCAAAATTTGTGTTCTATTATTTGGTATAGCATACGACCCTTTACACGTGGTGGTGCAAACCTAAGTGTTTTATACTTTTCATCAAGAAATACATTATTTACTAAATTTTTAGTCGCTTTTTGATCTCTTTTGTACTCTTTAAATTTTCTAAGAAGATCATCAATATCTTCTAATAATGAAAAGGCTATAACTGCACCAGCTCCTACAAGTGCGGCTGCACCAGCTTTACCATATTCTTTATCATTCCATAACTGGTGCATCCATGCTTCGTATACTTTAAATACATCTGTCCTAGATTCCGTAGGCACTCCTTTAGTATCAGTAGCTTTTTCAAAAATTGCTACAAAATTAAAATCGTTTTCTTCTAATTTATTATACACTAATATAATAAAATCATAAAGCTGTTCTACACCAATACTTAAAGACCATGCCCCACCACCACCTAAACCCCAAGTAACACTGGCTTTCATTTTTATTTGAAATGTTTTAGATTCTTGATCAAAACCAATTTTGAACTCACCTTCAATACCTGCGCCAGCAGATCCTGAAACTAAACCTCCAATGCTAGCTAATAAACCAAAATTTGGTCCTTTTTCTGGATTTTGCCATTCTAGCGCTGCACTCAAGGATGCCTCTGCTTTTGCTCCTACAAAGGCCTCACCACTAAAGGTTAGGTTGGGATCAAATGCTTCTACTGTAGACGTAGGATTATTTTTATGAATATCATCTGCAGGTACTATTTGATCCCCTTCATATTTCGCAACAACGTCTGACTCTTTTTGTTTCGCCACTAATTGCGTTACGCCTTTATACGTATTTAATTCTACAGCACCAGATAGCGCAATGTTAGCCCCTACAAACCCACTCACTTGACCGTGTATCTTTATACGTGCGGCACCAAACTTAATATCTCTTTCAACTTCCTGTTTATCTCTAACTACACCCCACATGTTTAGTGTAACCGTTCGGTTCGCAGCAACACGACCCTGTAGAGGTATTTTTAATATTTCCTCACCATAAGTTAGTATAGGATGCATTTCTGTATCTATATAAAAACGTCTAAAATCTTTCTCAGAAATATCTGTTACTTGTCTTAAGAGATGTTTTTTCAGCAATTGGTTATACTCTTCTATTAAGGCTTCATCAGATTTCTTAATACCTAGACTTCCTCCAATCTTAAAATTTTCTAGAAGAACACGACCTTTAATTTGACTACTTAGATTTGCTGATCTTATATTTTCAGGGGGATAGTCGTAATCAAAAATTGCTGTCATCATTTTTTCTAAAATATTCGACGTAAAGTCTCCTTCATCCGTTATTTTAGTATTCATCACTTTATCAAAAGCTGCAGAATTATGATTCTTTAGCATATAGATTGTTAGCTCCATTAAATCTCGCTCTTCATCTTTCCAAATACCTCGTTTAAAAAATTCTAACCATTGAACGTTATTGTTGGTAAAAAATGCATGTACACCATTTGCCCGACGATAGCCCATATTTTGATTATAGGAATTTCCGCCGGTAGTATCTGCATGCCCTGCTACTTGTATTACAATTTCTGAAGTTAAATCTTTAAAACCTCTGCTATCGTTTTTTATATTACTCAGCTGCCTTGTTGTGTTTAATAACGCCAATGGCATGGGAAAAGATGAATTGTGTGCATACATAGGAGCCGTATCCTGAAAAAGGTTATCTCCAGTACCCAATAATTTAGGTTCAAAACATTCTTCAAATACGGTAGCTCTAAACTCAAGACTTGTACCTTTATTGTCTGGAAAATACCTGTTAAATTCTGCTCCCGCCTGTGCTAATGAAAATTGAGTACTTGCTCCAAAAGAAGCATTTGCAATACCCTTAGAAAAATCGAAATTAACTTTACCCCCTACATTCGCTGTATAACGCATAAATTGAGCCCCTCCACCATAATCATATGTAGCTTCTGGCAATGGCTCTTTTTCTATGTAATCTATGATAGCTTTTCTGGTATCTTGTTTTAAAGGAATTCTTGGATATTTATTCTTAAATTCAGAAGGAAATTCGGAATCTGAATCTCTCCATATTTCATGCACCAATAGCTGTATTTTCCCCCAATGAAAATGAGTAAACTCTTCTGGTTCTTCTTTTTCCTTTTTATCTTCTACTTTATCTTTTGAAACTTCTTCTTTTATTCCATAACTTAAAAACTTAATAATTTCCTTTTGTTTTTTTTCATATTCTTGGAAAGAAAAATTCGCTGCTTCATTAAACATTTTAATTTTAGCATCAACAATATCATAATTCTCATCAGTTAAAAACGAAGCAATACTTGGTGCAATAACTTTTACCAGATGTTTTGATTTAAGTTGACCAGAATTATCTAATAATTTCCACTCTTTGTTCAAGTCAGCCTTTAACCCGTCATAAGCTCTTGTAATTACATTTTTTTTATCCTTACCGGCCTCTTCATCCTTTGCATCATTTACCTCTCTATTATTATCATCTGCTTTCCCATCTGTGCTGTCAGTGATATAATTATCAATCTTAAACGTATATTTATTTTTACCTGTTGGTTCAAAGAAACTTACTGGAAAACGAAATTTTCGATTACCCTTCGTTTTTGTATCAGATACTTTTTTTATATCATGGGCAGAAACATAAAACGTGCGTTTATTTACATAACCATAGCACTCTATTAATTTCTCATGTGAACCTTGGGGCACAGGGGTTAAGGTTGTATCACTTAGACCCATACCTTTTGCTAAAACTTCACGCATTCTTGTTTGTGCGGTTTCTAACTCTGATGTAGCTGATGCTACACTAGGTTCATCTTTAGCTTTACCTAAGTTTATTTTTGCTTCTTCTAATTGTTTTGCGGCTTCATCATATTTATCTGCTTCTTCTTTAAAAGCCTTATATCTTTTTGCATCCAAAACCCAAACTTCCTGAGAACTTCTTTCACTACCATCCTCTAAATCTTCAGAAATAGCAGGTATAAAAATCATTTCTGAAATTGATTTCCTCCCCTCAGGTGGCGCTTCCGCTGTTGCCTGTTGTGCTGTATTTTCTTGTAATCTTACCGTTGCCATTTGTTACGTTTTTACGAGGATTAATCTTCTTCTTCGAAAATTTCTAATTCTACTTTTTGGAGGTTTGATGTAATCAATAGATCTTCTAAAATATCATTATCCAGATGTACTCCATTATACTTAAAGTCATAATCATCATCAGATAAATCTATATCTACTAGTTTACCTATGCAATTTTCTGTTCTTACCTCTAAAATTAGCGTGTCTTCATATAGTTCTTCTACTACATCACCTTCTGTGTCAGTATACCTACAAGATAAAATTTTTGGTTCTAAATCTTCTTTAACAACCGGAGCCTCCGCAAAAGGATTACTAGGGTTCCAGACTTTCTCAAAAATTACATCGCGCACACGTTGTATGCCTGGAGTAATGGTGAGTTCCATTTTAAGCGGATCGTGACCCGTAGCGCTAAATTGCTCTCGCAATCCTACACAATAGCAATTGGCGAATTCAAAATCAAACAATTTACTCAACCCATCTCTTTTAAAGAAACGGATATACCCATCATACATTTGGTAATCATCTAACATCCATAAATGAAACAAAGCATCATCTCCGGTAGATTCTACCACAAAGTTTAATTGTCCGCCTTCTACCTTTGCTTTAGGCTTTCCCCTAGCATCAAGAAGTTGATGGTATACATAAGTGCCATTGAGAACATTACGTTGTTCTCCGTTGATAAAGAGTTTTGCTAGAAAAGCCATAGGTTACTGGTGCTTGTACTGTTTAACTATAGAAGGATAACGTAATTGTATTGGCTATTTATATAATAAGATAACAGAAATGCTACTTTTTAAAATACCAATACCAAGGGCTCCCCACTACTGAACAGCTAAAAATAAGATAAATCGGTAAACTGATCGTATAATTTTTCTAATTTACGACGAAATACACGTAAATTTTCTATAGCTATGGAGTGCGTATTCACGAATAAAGGATATACGAAAGTATAGAAACAAAAAAAGTCTCTGAAAATTCAGAGACTTTTGATGTGATGGCAGAAGGATTCGAACCTTCGACCGCCTGCTTAGAAGGCAGGTGCTCTATCCAGCTGAGCTATGCCACCTACACTGAAAGAATTAAATTTAATTCTTAGAGGCTGCAAATATACTGTTTTCAATAAATAATTTGCAATTAAATTTTAAGTAATTTTAAGAATGTTAATTTTAAGTTTGCAAAAACTTAATTATGAATGCATTAGGGTTTAAAAAAAAAATACGATTTACCTTCTTTTAATTTCAAATTCTATATACACCGGTAAATGATCTGAAGGATACTTTAAGTCTTTAGAATCGCTCAACACCGCGTATTTAGTAACGTTAACCTGATTTGGGGCGATAAATATATAGTCTATCCTTCTTTTTACAGCGGTCGTGAACTTAAACGCATTAAAGGTACCTTCCGGTCCAAAAGTCAAGTGCGCCACTTCCTTAGCATCGATCAACACATTTTTTACTGTCGCTATAACTTCATCTGTGGGTTCTAGATTAAAATCTCCTGTTAAGACTACAGGATAGTCTTTTGTGTTTACTTCCTTTATTTTATTCAAAATTAACTGCACCCCTTGGGCTCTAGCTCTAGCCCCTTTATGGTCTAAGTGCGTATTAAATACCCAAAACTTTTCTTTTGTATCCTTGTTGGTAAACAAACCGTACGTACACACTCTATTACAAGCAGCATCCCAACCCATAGAAACTTCTGTGGGGGTTTCTGAAAGCCAAAAAGTATTTTCTTCTGCTACCGTAAATTGCGATGAATTATAAAAAATAGCAGAGTATTCTCCTTTATCTCCCCCATCTCTTCCTACGCCTATAAATTTATAGTCTTTTAATTGTGCTGCTAAGTAAGCTGTCTGCTGCGGTGTACCTTCTTGAATACCAAAAATATCTGGACTGTAAAATTTTAACTGATCTATAACAAAATCCTTTCGCAAGGGCCATGCGTTTTCTCCATCTGAGGCTACATCTAAACGGATATTATAACTCATGATAGAAGTCACTTGTCCGTAACCCATAGCAGAAAAGCAAAAAATGGTAAGTAAAAAATTTACTAGTTTCATCATATATATTTTAAATCAATCACAATACTAAGGAATAACAATCAGCCTACTTCTATCGTAATCCTATGAAAATGTTAAGCTTACTTTTTTCGCAAAAGCAACAAGCCTAAAATGGTTAAACCTGCATTTACGGCGATGTTCACAAAACCAAAATCGAACTTAAATTTTGCTATTAATACTTCACTCAACCCGTAGGTTACAAAAGGTGCCAAAAGACAAACAACAGGAACCCATTTATCTTTAAGTGTAATTTTAGTAAACATTCCTAACAGAAATAAACCTAACAACGGTCCGTAAGTATACCCTGCAACTTTAAAGATTAGAGATATTACATCGCCTTTGCTATTTGCGAAAAGCATAATGATGGTAAATATGATAACAGAAAAACCTAGTAACACTTTATTCTTTAAACTTTTTCGTTGTTTCCCAGACTTTTCTGAAATATCTAAAAAATCATAGGTAAAAGAAGTCGTTAGGGCTGTTAAGGAAGAATCTACACTAGAGAAAGAGGCTGCTATAATCCCTAATAAGAAAAATATGGCTGCAAAAGCTCCTAAATGATTTAATGCTAAATTAGGGAATAGCGTATCTGTATGAATTAATTCTCCTTTATCATTTACAGGAAGTGAAATTCCGTTTTTCTCGGCATAGATGTATAACAAAACGCCAAGCCCTAAAAATAGAAACTGCGTTGCTGCCAATATTAGACTATAGGTAAGTGTGTTCTTCTGAGCATCCCATTGATTTTTACAGGTTAAGGTTTTTTGCATCATATTCTGGTCTAAACCTATCATAGCAATAGCTACTAAAATACCTGCAATAAACTGCTTGTAGAAATTGTTTCCAGAAGCGCCATCCCAATTAAAAATATCAAAATAGGTATGCTCCGTAACTGCAGTAATAGCAGTACTAAAATTTAAATTTAAGGAAGTGGTAATTGCATAGATTGATATGACTGCTCCTAAAATTAAAAAGGTGGTTTGTAAGGTATCTGTCCAAACAATCGTCTTTATTCCAGACTTATTGGTGTACAACCACACCAATAAAAGAATGATAATAACGGTGATAAAAAATGGGACATTCAAGGCATCAAAAAGAGCAAACTGCAATATTTTAGAAGCTAATAATAACCTTAAGGCTGCCCCAAACGATTGTGATATTAAAAAAAATAGAGAGCCTGTTTTATAGGAATTTACGCCAAACCGCTCTTTTAAATACCCATAAATAGAAACCAATTGGAGTTTAAAGTAAAGTGGAATTAATACAAATGTGATAAATAAATACCCTACTACATTCCCTAATATAAATTGATAGAAATAGAAATTATTATTCCCCACCATTCCTGGGAGTGATACAAAGGTGACTCCAGAGAGCCCTGCTCCTACCATACCAAAGGCAACTAAAAACCAAGGCGATTGACGGTCTCCCGTAAAATAAGACTCATCACTACCATTTTTAGAGGTAAAATGAGAAATAACCATTAAAATAATAAAGTAAATAGCAATGATGCCTAAAACGTAGTATGGATTCAAACTGATGTAATTTTAAGAGGATTAATTTAGTGCTTTTTTTTAGAACAGCTAAGAACAATTGCTATCTCTTTGTGAAATTGTAAAAAATAGCACTACACAATTGAGGGTTCTCTTTAATTTACAGTCACTTACACCCTATAGAAATATGTTAGTCTATATAGAATTACCACTCACCGATACTTATTAGTTATTCATCTACTTGATGAATTTTAATACGATATAAAATGAAATATTTGCAGTCTAATTTATAAAGCTATGGACGTATTATTTATTGAAGACGACACGATTGAAACAATGAAACTACAAAGAACAGTTTCTAAACTACAATTAAAACATAATATAATTGAGGCTAAGAATGGCGAACAAGCTTTAGATATTTTAAAATCAAGCTCAAAACTACCAGATATTATTCTGTTAGATTTGAATATGCCAAGAATGAGCGGAATTGAATTTCTTGAAATTATAAAAGCAGACCCAAAATACAAGTACTTACCTACTATTATATTAACCACATCTGAAAATAGAGCAGATTTATTAGAATGTTACAGAATAGGGGTGGCTGGTTATGTTATAAAACCTTTAAAATATGAAGATTACGAAACAAAATTAAAAACTGTTTTTGAGTACTGGCAAACGAATGAGCTTGTTAAGGCATAAGGTTTTTGCTGTTTCACAACATTTTTTTCATAAAAAGTACTAATTTTCCTACTTTTAGAATGAAATTAATATTCAGATATGAAAGGTGTTGTCTTTACAGAATTTTTAGAAATGGTAGAATTAAAGTTCGGCTTAGAAGTCGTTGACACCATTATAGAAAATTCTAACTTACCCTCAGAAGGTATTTATACGTCTGTAGGTACCTATAGTTTTAATGAAATGGTAAGCTTAATTACCAGTCTTAGTGACGAAGTTAAGGCCCCCATGGGCGATCTTATTTATGCCTTTGGACTCTACCTCTTTAATGGACTAGGGAGTGCACATCCAGAAGTTATTGAAAACTACACCAACCCTATTAGCCTTCTTTATGCTATTGAAGATCATATTCATGTGCATGTAAAAAAACTATATCCAGAAGCAGAACTTCCTACTTTTAAAATTCTGGATAAAACAGAAAACTCAATTACCATGGTTTATTGCTCCTCCCGAGGGTTATACCGATTAGCACATGGTTTAATTGAAAAAACATTTGAACATTTTAATGGTACAGCAACAATAACCTACGAGCTATTGAAAGAAGACGGTACTGAAGTGAAATTTGATATTATCCAAAATGGATAACAAAGAAGTCTCTTTATTAAAACGCGCTCTTGATCGGCAAGTAAAAGCTCGTAAACAAGCAGAAAGCATTTTAGAAGCTAAATCTAAAGAGCTGTATGATACTACGCGCCATTTACAAGAAGTTAATGATCGTTTAGAAGATATGCTCTCTGAAAAATCATCAGAACTAAATGAAATTTTTGTAAACATCGTAGACCCATATGTTGTTATGGATCTTTCTGGTGAAATTATAAAAATGAATAAAGCCGCTAGAGAATTTCTAGAGTGCGACCCTGATGAAAAAGTATCGTTGAGTTCCTATATTCATAAAGATTATATTGAATACACATACAATTCCCTTAAATCTCTCATAGAGGTTGGTACCATAAAAAATTACCGCCCTAAATTTGTATTGAAAAATGGTGCTATTAAACATGTCGAGGTCAACGGTAGTATCATCTATGATAGAGATAGAAAACCCATTGGAGCTCAAGGTATCATTAGAGATATTAGTCAAGATTCTGAAGTTAAAGAACTTTTAGCCAATCAAAAAAAACAATTAGACATCATCGTAGAAAATTCTCCTTTAGGGATTATTCTAACAGACAATGAACGTATTATTAAAGCAAATGAAGCTGTTTTAACTCTTTTAGGTTATTCTAATACCGAAATAAAGAAACATTCTTTAGACTCTATTTCCTGCCCTAAAAATGTATCTGAAGCTAAAAACTTAATGAAAAAAATGGATATGGGGGAATTAGATAATTTCTCTGTAATAAAAACATTTGTTAAAAAAGATGGCAAAAAAGTACATACAAAAACAGCCGTTAGTGCGGTTAAAAATCAAATTGGAGAAATAGATTACAAGGTGGCTATCATTGAAGATATCACCAAAGAACTAGAAGCAGAAGAGCAATTAAAAGCCTCAGAAAATAGGTTATCCTCGTTAATTGCAAATTTACATACCGGAATTTTGGTAGAAGATGAGCATAGAAATATTGTACTTGCTAATAAAATGCTTTGCAACTTTTTTGATGTTGATATTCCTCCTCATAGACTTGTTGGAGTAGATTGTTTTAGTGCAATGAAGGATCATAAAGGGCTTTTTAAAAATCCAGATTTTGAATTAGAAAGAATAGATAAAATAATACAAAACAAAACCTTAACACTTTCTGATGAGCTAGAAATGGCAGATGGTAGAATCCTAGAAAGAGATTACATACCTATATTTAATAAAGGTGTTTATAATGGGCATTTATGGACCTATACAGATGTTACTATTTCTAGAAATTACAAGCGTAATCTAGAAGTTCAAAAAGAAAAATACAGTAGCATCATTGCAAATATGAACCTTGGCCTATTAGAAGTAAATATTCATGAGGTTATTCAGACCGTAAATCAAAGCTTCTGTACCATGAGTGGCTATACTGAAAAAGAATTATTAGGTAAAAAAGCTACAGATCTTATAAAAATAACCAATACAGGTACTATGCCTGCTAAAAGTAAAAAAAGACTTAAAGGAGAATCTGATTCTTATGAAGTAGAAGTTATACAGAAAGATGGCTCAACTAGACATTGGTTTATTAGTGGTGCTCCTCGCTACAGTGATTCTGGTAAAGTAATTGGCTCTTTAGGAATCCATTTAGACATTACGGTACAAAAACAACTAGAATTACAGAAAGAAACCCTTGTAAAAGAGCTAGAAAAAAGTAATGTAGGTTTACAAGAATATGCACACATTGTTTCTCATGATTTAAAATCGCCTTTACGGAGTATTAGCGCTTTATGCACCTGGTTAAATGAAGATTACCAAGATAAATTAGACGACAACGGAAAGTATAATTTAGCCATGATGCAGGAAAAAGTAGAAGCTATGGATAACCTAATTGACGGGATTTTAAAGTATTCTACAATTAATAATGATACAATTGAAAATACGTCTGTAGATGTTAATGAAGTAATCAAAGAAATTACAGATATTATATATACACCAGACCATGTAAAAATTGTGGTTACCAATAAACTACCTACAATTTTTGCCGATAGAACTAAAATTCATCAATTAATCCAGAACTTTTTAAGTAATGCTGTTGTCCATATAGAACGAGAAAATGGCTTAGTAGAAATTGGCTGCATAGAAACAAAAACTCATTGGCAATTTAGCATAAAAGATAATGGTGTAGGTATCCCAAAAGAATACCATGAAAAAATATTTAAAATATTTCAATCTGTTGGTAATAAGGAACGCTCTACGGGAATTGGACTTTCTATTGTGAAAAAAATTATTGACTTATACGAAGGTCAGGTATGGCTAGAAAGCGAAATTGGGGTTGGAACAACTTTTTTCTTCACCCTAAAAAAATAAACTAATGAAAATAGTACAAGTCATAAAACATAAAGGCAAAGAGTGGGATTTTAAATCAGATAAAAAAGATTTAAAGAATCCGCTTGTACTCGTTTTTGGAAATAGATATTTATTAGAATCAGATACCATCTATAAAGAAGTGAAAGAAATTTTTCCTGATGGAAATATAGTATTTGGTTCTACTTCTGGTGAAATAATTGGTGAAAATGTTTTTGATGATAGTATTACAGTTACCGCCATATCATTTGAAAAAAGTTCTTATGTAATACATTCAGAAAATATAAAGAAATTTGATAGTGATACTGAACTACTAGGCGAAAAATTATCTAGTACCTTTGATAGAGAAGGTTTAAAACATCTTTTTATAGTTTCTGAAGGGAGTTTAATAAACGGGTCTGCTCTTATAAAAGGTCTTGAAAAAAATATTACTAATAACACTAATATTTCGGGCGGACTCTGTGGTGACGGTGCTCGGTTTGAAAAAACGGTATCATCATTTAATGAAAACCCAAAAATAGGAGAAATAATTGCCATAGGTCTTTATGGAGATTCCTTAGAAATTACTTGTGCTAATTATGGGGGTTGGACTGCTTTTGGTCCAGAACGTGTTATTACAAAATCTGTAAATAATGTTCTTTATGAATTAGATAGCCAACCGGCTTTAGATTTATACAAAAAATATTTAGGTGATAAGGCTAATGAATTGCCACAAGCAGCTCTATTATACCCGTTAAGTTTACGTGTAAAAGACAGTAGTGAAATTGTGGTCAGAACAATTTTAAATATAGATGAAAATACCAATACCATGATTTTGGCAGGAGATGTTCCTGAAGGTGCTACCGTACAATTAATGATGTCTACGGTTGATGATATTGTAGATGGTGCATCTAAAGCAGCTGAATATGCTATGCGTTCTAGAATAAAAAAACCAGAATTAGCGTTATTGGTCAGTTGTATTGGAAGAAAATTGGTAATGAACCAACGAACAGAAGAAGAAATAGAAGAAGTGATAGAAACTATAGGCCATCAGGCAGTAGTTACTGGGTTTTACTCTTACGGAGAATTATCCCCATTTTCTAATCAAATAGGATGTAAATTACATAATCAAACAATGACCTTAACTCTGATTAGCGAATAATGCACTCACTCCTAAAAAGACAAATACGAAAACATTTACCTGAAAATTTAAAAGATTCTGAGGAGGTTACTGCTTTTTTAGAGGCCATTAATAACTCCTACGAAGATTATGATGGAAAGGCAGATATGGTGCAAAGAGCAATGAATATAAGTTCTAAAGAATTATTTCAAACAAATAAAGTATTGCGTTTAGAATCAGAAAGTCAGCGTAAAACCTTAACTATTTTAGAAAAAGCAATTCGTGTTTTAAATGATACAAAAATTACCGAAAATGAAGAAACTAGTACTAAAGATTCCTTAGAAATAGATGCTTTAGAGTTTGCTACTAAAATAGAAAAACAAGCCAAGGATATTATAAAAATGACTGCAGAAAAAAACACCCTACTTAAGAATTTAGAGCGGCAAAATGCTTCTTTAAATGACTATGCACATATGGTATCGCATGATTTAAAATCACCTATCCGAAATATCAATGCCTTAATGTCTTGGATATTAGAAGATGAAAAAGAAAAATTTTCATCCGCTAGTATAACTAATTGCAATCTGGTTTCTCAAAATCTTCAAAAAATGGATGCGCTTATTGATGGTATTTTAAGACATGCTGTTATAGATTCATTAGAAGAAGAACAAATACAGCTAAATTTAAACAACCTAATAGAAGAGATAAAAAAAACTATTTTCATTCCAGAAAATATTCAGGTAAGAATTTATGGTAAGCTACCTACCTTTCTAACAGAAAAGTATAAAGTAGAACAGCTTTTTAAAAATTTAATAACCAATGCCGTTACTGCCACAGAACATGTAGACCAAGGACTGATTGTTATTCAACATATTGACGATACCAATTTCTGGAAATTTTCTGTTACAGACAATGGTAAAGGTATTGCCAAAAAACATCAAGAAAGTATTTTTAATATGTTTAAGAAACTAGAAAACGATTCTAAAGCTTCTGGGATTGGTTTAGCATTAGTAAAAAAAGTAGTTAATATCTATGATGGGGATATTTGGCTAGAATCTGAAGAAAATAAAGGAACTACAATATATTTTACTTTAAAAAAATAATATGGAACAGCAACCAAATCTTGACTATATAAAAGAATTATCTGGTGATGATACCGAATTTGAGCAGAAGTTTATTTCTGTATTAAAAGAAGAAATACCTTTAGAAAAACAAGAATACATACGTTGTATTACCGCAGTAAACTATAAAAGTACTGCAGACATTGTTCATAAATTGAAGCATAAACTAAACATCCTTGGTTTGGTTGAAGATTACAAAACTGCTGTGATTTATGAGGAAGATTTAAAAAAAGGAGATTCTACATTAAACGATAAATTTTTATTTATCTTGGACAAAATTGAACAATACATTAAAAACCTATAATTTATGAACTGTATTATAGTCGACGATGAAGGTGCTGCACGAATGATTGTGGAACAATTATGTTCTAAAATCCCAGAATTAGATGTTATAGAATCTTTTTCTAATGCCATGGAAGCCATGAAATTTTTAAATCAGCAAACTGTTGATGTAATATTTTTAGACATTCATATGCCAGGCTTTACAGGAATAGATTTTGTTCAAACACTAAAAAATCCTCCTAGAATAGTCTTAACAACTTCAGATACTAATTTTGCTATTGAAGCATATGAATATGAAGCTATTGTAGATTACTTGGTAAAACCTATTACACAAGCTCGTTTTGAGAAATCTATTGTAAAGGTAAAAACTGCCCTAGAGAAAGCTAAAGTTCCTGCGCAAGTAACAACAAAAGCAGCTTCTAATGCAGAGGAAGATATTTACATTAATATTGATAGACGGTTGATAAAATTAAAGTTAAATGAAATATTAGTCGTAGAAGCAAAAGGCGATTATATTGAAGTAAAAACGGAAAAGAAGAACTATCGTGTACACAATACGTTAAAGAGTATTAAAGATAAATTACCTGATAATATGTTCTTGCAAATACACCGTTCTTATATCATTAATTTTACTAAAATTATTGACATTGAGGACAATAGTGTTTTGATAGAGAAGAGTGTAATCCCTATAAGTAGATCTAACCGACCAGAATTAATGAGAAGACTTAATCTTCTGTAAGAACTACGCTACCCCCCGATTTTATATTCTATTATTTTAAAAACAAGCTTTTAAAATACCATAAATGTCAGCTATATACTCCCTACTATCTTTGTAAGGGGTCTTATTAAGTAAGCATTATTCATTGTTTTTCTTCAACTTCTTAAAGTAAAATGGTTCTTTAAGAAACAACCATTTTACTTTTAAACCAATTTCTGTAAACTCAAAACCAGCTGCGGTAGCAGAAGCTATATTACTATATTTACCATACAGCTCTACATTCCATCTTTTGTTAAATTGATGTTTTACCCCTACTTCAGCTCTAAAAATTACAGTTTGATCATCTTCTTCCACTTTTTGTAATCCTGAAGCTGCACTTAGCATATAGGTAGTCTTTTCAGAGAATTTACCTCTTAAATCACCAAACAATTCAAAAGCTTGGTAGGTTTCTGGACTAAAATATATGATGGGTAATTGGTCTTTAAATGTAATGTACTGAAAATTTAATCCTACTTTAAAGGCTGGCTTTTTAAAAACATTGTAATAGAGCGAAGTAAAAAGTAGGTTTCGTATGTTATCATCTGTTTGTCTCGTATGCATTAACTGAGTATACCAACCAAGTTTAAAATTGGTTCCTAAATTATAATTTAAGCCAAAATGGTTCATTACAATTTCTTGTTCAATTAATTCTGCATTAAAACTTTGCACCTCTCTTTGGTATCCAAAATCTAAACTCTGAAGCTTAAAAGGTTGTGTCTGAAGTTTTATATCAAAAACAGGTTGTGTATAAGATATATCTGTGCCGCTTGAATTATTTATTCCAACAATAGCCTTCAAATTTGTTTTCGGCATAAGCTTATACGTTATACCTCCAAGTACTACATGTGATTGTGCTTTATTTAGGGTCACAGAATTTTCTGTATTTCTATATTGATAGCTTAAGGTCGTTAACAACCTTGTCGTAATTGGTACATTAAAACTTGTATTGCTTGAATAGGCCACATTATTACCATTATCAAAAGTATATGCAATATGCTCTTCTACACTGGGCGTAAATTGTATGTTAAGCTTCTCTATAAAACCTTGGGCATCTTTTTGTTTATTAAATATTTTTAAAGTTTGAAATGCAGCTTCATAGGCTGGTATTATTCTATCTGATGCAAAAAGAGCATTTGCTTTTCCTAAGTTTCCATCAAACGAAGCACTGTCTCTTGCTAAAATGGCATCATAGTTAGCTAAACTTGTTTTAAAATCTGCCGTGTACATGCCACGAGTAGCCTTTAGAGCTGCAAACCAATTCTTTTCTGGGTAGCGTTTTTCTAATAACGCAATTTCTTCTTTTGCCTTTCCATATTTATTATTCCAAATAAGAGCTTGTACATACCGATCATAGGTTTGCTCTTTTAATTTTGTATCATCAATAGCGTTTACCTTTTCTTTTGCCTGTATTGCAACGCGTAAAGCTTCTTTATCATTCTCTCCTATATGTTCTGCAAGCGCAATACCATTTAATGCTGTAATAGAATCTTTTGGACTTATCGCCAAACGGGTATAGATATTTTTAGCTTTTTCTGTTTCTTTAATGATCAGATATACATTGGCTAGGTTTAATAACGCATCCCTATCTTCAGGAAAATCTGTGAAAATTTCATTTAAATAATTTATTCCTTTCTGATATTCTTGGTTGTTTACATAGCTATTGGCATAGCCTAATTTCATATATTTTCTTGAAACTTTAGCACTTACATTTTCTGGCTGTAATGCAATAGCCCTATTCACCATAACTAAAGCTTTGCTATACTTTTTTAAATTAGATAAGGTATTCGCATATCCTAAAACAGCACCAAAATTTTCTGGATTCTCCGAAACTAACTCCTCATACAAAGGCTCTGCTTCACTATATTTTTTATCCCAAAGAAAAGATTCATTATAATTAATCTGGATCTCAAAATCTCCTGGATATTCTACCAACAAAGACTTAAACATAGCGTTTGCTTTTTCTGGATCACCACTAAGCCCTACCGCTCTACCGTAGCAAAGTTTTGCAGTTTTATTATCAGGATACTCCCCCAGATACTCTTTAAAGAATGTTTCTGCTTTTTCAAAATCACCTTTTTCTAGTAATTTGAAACCGTTAGTCATATCATCTGTTTGAGACAATAGCAATTGACAAAAAAGTATGGGTATAATAAGGATAAACTTTCTCATGGAATATTTTGTACGTTTTTTACTACATTTTAAATAACGGTTTTTTAGCGAAAATATTAGCATTCATTGCTGTTTTTTTAATCCTAGTAAAACTATACTTCGATACTTTATTTTGGAAAGAAGTAATTGTTCATTCATCTATAACAATAGGTAACTCAACGAAACCAGCCTTAAAAGACCTCTTAAGAACTCTTTATTTGATAGAAATAGGAACGGATTTTTAAACATTATTTAATTTAAATTTTATAAAATATAAGAATAATCCTACAATATTTTAAAGTTTTAACGTTATAGCTATGTGCTTTTTAAAGAAGTCCACCAATCAAACCAAATAACCAAATTAGAATGTCTACCATTAAAATCTTACTTAAAAAAATTACACCAGAACAATTGTTCATGGGTAGTGTTTTATTAGTAAACGGTGGTAATTATATTTACAATTTATTATTAGGTCGTTTATTAGGACCCGAAGCATTCGCTGAAGCTGCTTTATTAATTACTTTATTATTAGTCTTATCATTTGTAGGAATGACATTTCAACTGGCTACCGCAAAATTTGCAGTATTATTTTCAGGAGATCAGTGGTTAAGTTTTAAAAATAGAAGTTATAAACATGCTACTATTTTTGGCACTATTGCTGGAATACTAATCATCGTATTTTCTAAAAACTTACAGGAACTCTTTCATACAAAAAGCCATTGGATGTTTATTCTGTTTGGTATTGGTGTGCCTTTGTACTTTTTCATGAGTGTAAATAGAGGAAATTACCAAGGGAATCAAGATTTTAAAAATCTATCAATAACCTACCAAACCGAAATGTGGAGTAGGTTGCTAATCACTATAGCACTCTTATTATTAGTCCCTTTAGAGTCCTCTTTTTTAGTGGCATTAGGTATAGGGATTTCATTTATATTTGGACTAATCCCTTCAGATTTAAAAGATTTATCCTTTACATCCAAAGCAAAATTATTACCAGAAAATGCAAAGCGAGTAACGAAGTTTATGATTCTTACCGCCTGCTATGAATTTACTCAAATTATCATAAATAACAGCGATATTCTTTTGGTCAAACATTATTTTGATGCATTAGATGCGGGTCTTTATGCCTCGCTAGCGTTAATTGGGAGAGTGGTTTACTTTGTTGCTTGGATGTTTGTCATGCTATTGTTACCCACGGTAGTTCAAAAACAAAAGGATGGTGAGCCTACCGCTCCTATATTATTTAAATATGTTGGGTATATAGGGCTTTTATCGGCTGTTATTGTAACAGCTTGTTATATCATGCCTGAGTTTATTATTACCATCATGTTTGGTGATGCCTATATAGCTATGGCTGGTTTATTATGGCAATACGCTTTAGCCACATCCTTATTCGCTATTGGAAACATATTTGCCTATTATTTCTTGTCATTAGATCATTATGTACCCGTAATACTATCAGGGTTATTAGGCATGTCTCAAATTATATTAGTCGTGTTTTATCATGACACGTTAGAAATAGTCGTACAAGTACAAATTATAGCTATGGCCATTTTATTAGCAGTACAAATCATTTATTTTTTATTGAAAAAATCGAAATTATAATGAATAAATCTGCTTATCGAAAGTATCATTTCTTTCAACGGCAGTAAAACGAACCTTGGCAGCATATAAAAATATAACAGCCAATAACAAACCATATTTGTAAAACACAAACCAAATTATTAAAAACAAAACCATGAAACTAGCCATTGTCACCGCTTATCCACCTAGTAAAGTAACCTTAACAGAATATGGTTACCACTTAGTAAAACATTTTAGATTACAAGATCAGGTCACTGAGCTTATTCTTATTTGCGATAAGACTGAAGGTGAGAAAGAGCTAGCTTTTACTGAAGAGGGTTGTAAAATAACAGTGAAAGAATGTTGGAGTTTTAATAGTTATGGTACTATTTTTAGCGTCAATAAAGCGTTGAACCAAACAAAACCAGATGCCATATTATTTAACCTTCAATTTTTAAAATTTGGAGATAAAAAAATCCCTGCAGCTTTAGGTCTTCTTTTACCTGCAATATGTAAGTTTAAAGGTATTCCTACCATTTCATTATTACACAACATTTTAGAGCAAGTAGATTTAAAAAGTGCCGGATTTACAGAAAATAAACTATTACAAAAAATATATAATTTTATAGGTACTACTTTAACCAGATTTGTACTTGCTTCAGATGTCGTTGCGGTAACAATTAGTAAATATGTTACTATTCTAGAAGAAAAATATACCGCAAAAAATATAGCTTTAATTCCGCATGGTGCATTTGAAACCCCTCCTACTCCAAGCTATAATTTACCAGCAGGACCTAAACAAGTGATGGCCTTTGGAAAGTTCGGCACTTACAAAAAAGTAGAAATATTAATAGAAGCTGTTGAACTTATTCGGAAAAGAACACAAGAAAATATTGAAATTGTTATTGCTGGAACCGATAGCCCAAATACACCAGGATATTTAGAGGAAATGAAAACAAAATACAATGCAGTACCTCAAATACGATTTACTGGTTATGTTGCAGAGGAAGATGTAGAAAAAATATTTAGGGATAGCGCTGTTGTCGTATTTCCATACACATCTACTACAGGGAGTTCTGGAGTATTACATCAAGCAGGAAGTTATGGCAATGCCGTTGCGTTACCTGATTTAGGAGATTTAAGTATTCTAGTAAAAGAAGAAGGCTATAGAGGAGAGTTCTTTGATGCAGATAATTCTACCTCTTTGGCAGATGCCATACAGAATATAATTACCAATGACACGTACAGAAGAAGTTTAGGACATACCAATTATACAGCTGCATGTTCATTACCAATGTCTAGCATAGCAGAAATGTACTTAACTCATTTTAATACTATTATAGAAAAAAAAATGCCTTTACCTAAATTACAAGAGGAACAGGCTTAAAATAATTACACTTTTATTATTGGTTATGTGAAGAAAGGAGAGGCGATGTAAGTCAAATCTCCTTTTTAAAAAACACAAAACAATACAAAATTTTGGTTAGTGATTATGTGTGATAAAAGGAGAGAGATGTTGTGGTCTACTCTCCTTTATTTAAACTTTATCACCCTAAAAAAAATAGTATACGATATTTAAGATTGGTTAGTGGTTATGTGTGTAAGGGAGAGAGATGTTGTGGTCTACTCTCCCTTCTTTTAAAGAAGCATAATCCTAAAAAAATAAACTTACTTATAACTTTGGTTAGTGATTATGTGTGTTAAAGGAGAGAGATGTTGTGGTCTACTCTCCTTTTTTTTATACCCTATCAAAAAAAAACCCCTAACTCAAGATAGTGTCGGGGTACTTTGAAGTAAAATATCTATATTATTTTAAATTTGATAATACCTTAAAAGAAGGCTTAGGATTGCCTAAAGAATCTAAACAACCGAAGAAATGCTGTTTTTTTGATTTCCAAGGGAGACTACCTGCTACGGAACTTGGTACTTTTTCAAAATCGTATAAGGTCCAGAACATAAAAGGAATCTTTTCTTTAGACAATATAGCTTGCATTTCTTCATAGTATTCAAGCTGCCCCTGTTCATTAGCACCACGATATAAATTCCATAATCCTTTATATGATGAAACACCATATTCCTGTAATAATTTAGGCTTTGTTGGAACGGCTTTGGCTAATTTATGATGCGCTACTTTAAATTTACTGGCTTCTTTGTAATAATGATAAGAAACAAAATCTACCTGATCTGCTAATTCTACCGCAGCTTCTGGAGAAGACCACCCTATTGTTACAGGATGGTTTCTATCCCATTTCTTAATGTTTGCGATCATTTGCTCTAACCAGCCCAATACCCGTAAACGTCCCCGAGATTCAAAATCTAAATCTGGCTCATTCTTTAGATCCCAACCTAATAATGCTGGATGCTCTTTTACGGCATTTACAATTGCTTCTGCATGGCGGTGCGTTAAGGTCCAATTAGAAACATCATAATCTCCATAAAAATCAAATAATGTTATAAGCACATCTAAGTTATTTTGTTCCGCTAGATCTAAAATTTTCTTCAAGGAATTTATCTTTTTATAAGCTACCATACTCTTGCCAAAATCTTCATACTGCACAAAAATACGAATGGCGTTTACTCCCATTTTTTGTAAAATTTTGAAATCTTTATCTATTACAGTATCATTAAATCGTTTCCCAAAAGTATCCCAAGGCGAATCTTTTGGATAATAATTGATTCCTTTTAATTGCTTTATTTTTTCAATTTTAGAATTAATATTGCGATCTGCTATTTTTGTGGTATCCGGACTATTTTCAATTTCTTTTAAATGCCTTATTCGCCAGAAGCCATCTTCTAAAAGCATCATGACATGGTAACTGGTCGTGTCTTTTTCTGCATACAATAATTCTTCTCCTGTATATATTTCTTGATATTCCTCAACATTGTAATCCTTAAAAACCACCATGGTCCCATCCGTACTATAAAAATCTACAGCTGTTTTATGGCTTAATGTTGTTCGTTTATACCAATTATTGTTTTTTAAATTAAGATCTATATTATCATATAAGCGGACACGTGCACTATCGGTATAAAAATCTTCAACCCCGTAATAATCATTCTTTTTAAAGGCGATGTTCCGTACGTGCCAAGCATTTAAGTAGTCATTAGTAATTTCCCCCAAGGTCTGTTCTTCTATAGGTCTGCCTGGATTTTCCAGATCGGTCCATTCTATACTAGGCCTATACACCTCATCCATAGGTACCTCTAAATGCAACATAGAAGTACGGTCTGCACCTGTATTTAAAAATACCCATGCAGAACCTATACCCGAGAGAATAAGTGCATTTACTCCCACAAATGTGACAATAATTATGATTCTATAAAGTGTCTTATTTAATTTAAATGCCATTCAGTTCTTTTGTAAACTCTTTAGTTATTCCTGCCGTTTTTACCACTAATTTATACGTGCCTTTGGGCAAGTATTCTGGATTTATAAAAATTGTACTTACCCCCTTTTTGGTCGTTGTTTTTCTTGTTTCAACAAATTTATCATCTGCTGTATAGATGTCTAATTGTACCAAAATACCATCGGGCACCAATTGATTCATAAAGCTTTCTAAAGGTCCTATATCTATATTTCTGTTCCCTTTTGAAAAAGATACTTTATAATCAGAAATAGCAGTTTTAAAAGCTACATCAATAATATTACTTTCTGAAGCTCCTGTAATAAATGCTTGAATCTCCCAATTTACAGCTTCAGACGGGTGTAACGTTCTCCCCTCTACTTTTCCCTCTAAGGTGGTACCTACCGTGTATAAATAAGCATCCTTATCATTCTTAATAATAAAAGTAACCAATGTTCCATCGCTAACTACATTCCCGAATTCGTCATAAATAATATCTGATTTTAGTTTCAAAATTTGATTTCCATCTGCATAATCATGAGCTCTAAATGCAGCTATTTTAAAATTAGTAGCATTAGATGGGTACACAATGGTCGTTAGCTCTTTTGATGTGGTACCATTACATGCTGAGGTAACTAATATTCTTCCAGATTTTTTTGTCGACTTTACATTGTACCAAGCCATTAGATTATTGGTGGTAACCTTATACGCATCAATAGAATTTAGGAATTGTGATTTTACAGTTACCTCCGTTCCATTTGGCACAGGGTTATCATAGATATCTGTCGGGGCAATTACTAACATAGAATAGTCTCTATTCCCTGCTGTAATACTTCTAGGTCCAAAATAGGTTTCCATATTGGTTTCCTTTGCTGAATTTGGGCTTATATCTATTTCACCTTTTAAAATGGTTTGCTCCGCTTGAAGAAATTTCCAGTGGCATTTTCCTGCCATTCGTGAAAAATTATTTGGAAGAGAAAAAACTATGGATCCTTCTATATTTTGGGGTGATAATAACAAGGTACCGAAGGCATTTCTAATATATAGCCTAAGATTGGGAGCTTGGGTTTCTGTTTTAAAAGCTAGCGTTATAGCATCTCCCGCGGTATAATTGGCTATAGTGCTTACTAATTCTGCATTCATAGGAACAACAGGTAGCGGCTCTTCTTTTTTTGAAGAACATCCTATAAAAATTAAACAGAGACCTAGGAGCAAATTTTTATACATATTACTTTGGATTTCCAATATAACTGTTAATTTCAAATTTTATATACTCATACCCAATTCCTTTAAAAGGTTGAGTTTGACTTGGTCCGTGGCTGAGTTTTCTATCCGGGAAAATTTTATCCGAAATAGCAGAATTAGGCAATCCGTTTACAAAACAATTCTTTAAACTGCTATTAATAATCTCTAAACTATCTAACTGTTCTGGTATATAATTGAAAAACTGTTTTCTTTGAATGCGAACTCCTTCTGGCACAAAAGCATGATCTACCCATAATAATTCATGGTCTTTGCTATAATAAGATATAATTAATTGCGGAATGGTAACTTCCTGAACGCCAGAGTTAAAAAGCACACCATTAAAACCTTGTTCCGTGTATTCTAAATCTTGCAATGCAACACCCTTATATAAATCTGTATTAGCAACATTACCTGCAGATTGCAGATTAAATTTTGTGGGTTGGTCTTCAAAATTCATAGGTGTAAATTGATCTGGATCAAACGTAGGTGGCAATGTATCTTTTGTGGAAGACCAAGCTATACCTTCAAAATTTATTTTAAAAGCTGTAGTTTCCTTAGGCATTAATTTATGCTTCATATGATACTTAGCATTATAGTTGGCCAATTCTTTATTATTGTCATTATAAAGAGTTGCTTTTACTACAATATCTGCCGGAACATTATCTACATTTTGCAATTCGCCTATGATGCTAAATTGACCTTTATTTTTCACCAACTTAGCACTTAATATCTCTAATACCGGTTGCTTTAATACATCTTCATGATACGTTTGTTGTGTTGATATTTTTCTTCTACCATGGTTATAAAAAGTGGTACCATTAGCGGTAAATAATTGATCTGGAGGAATATCATTATCAAACTTTGATGGCTTTATATACCATTTGTTTTTTCTTTTAATAAGCTCATGATAATCACTACTGTATAAATTTTCTAATGGCGTAATCCATCTAGTTGCTACTTTGGCTTTAGCACTTGTTGGGGTTTCGTCAAAAATTTCTACGTGCAAAGAATCCATTTTAGCATAAGAACTTAGAATACCATCTGTAACAGAGACCTCTAACATATATTGGGCAATGGTAATGTTGCTATTAGGATCTAGATATTTATGTGCTCTATTAAATTCTTTAAAATCTAAAGCATCATAATACGCCTCTACCACATTCTTTGCCGAATACTGTGCTACATTTTTAATATAGAACAGATAAATACCATATCCTAAGCACATTAAAACTATCAATGCCCAGAAATGAGAAAATATCAAAAGCTTATAAGAAAACTTTTTATAGGGCAATTCCAACTTCATAAAAGATGGTGTTTCTATTTTTCTAGATTTTAAAAGGCGAACCCAAATAAGTTGAATATTAATTATAAATGCAATAAGCACTGTAGATAGGGGTATAATTCCCCACATAATTTTCATGATGGTAGGCACGTCCTCCTTAGGTATAATTTGGGGAATGGGGGGTACATTTAGCTTTTCCCAGACCATAATTCCATTTTCTAACTGCTGTAAACGCTGCCAACCGCAATAATATAAGATAGGGTCATAGAATTTATCATTAGAAAATATATACTTTAAATTGTATTTCTCTGGCACGGTTAAAAACTGCTGTAAAGAGCCTATGCCTTCTACCCCTCTAAATTTAGAGTTTTCAATACGCTCAATAGCTCTCGTAGTTAATTCTGGTAATCTTCTTGCAGAATGGTAATTACCATCTACAGTCATCGCTTTTGTTTGTGCCGAAAGCCAAGCCATTTGATCCCCAAAACCTAAAGGTAAATAACGCCAAGAATCATGTGAATCTGCACCAAGAAAATTTACAATAGGCAATACATTAATTTTTGCGGGTTGCGAGGGTCTAAAGTATCCTAAAGTCATGGTGAACATGACCACAAATAACATTCCACCAGCAATTAATCCGCCTAAAACTCTGTGATAAACTCCCCCAAATTTCTCTTGAACAAGAACTTTTAAATCGCCCTCTACCATGCGATACGCAAATTCTGCAAAAATGGGTAGTGCCATAATGGTAGCCCATAGCGTAAAACGATCTAATGTTAAAATATTAAAAGCATTTTCTCCTAGCATTAATAGCGGTATAGGGGTTGTACCACCTGTACCTAAAATTGTAAGTAGCGCAAAAGACAAGCCAAAGAAAATATATCTTTTACTAAAATACCTATAGAAAAAATAAGGTAAAACAAAAAGAAATATACCCCAAGGAATTACAAAAAAAACAAGACCTGATGAAGTAACTTCTAAAAAATTATCACGAGAACCGTGTGGTATAGCTACCTGGGTTATAGGGTTACGTTTAGAGTTATACCAATATGGAAAAATACAGAATACAATTAAAAATATACTGGTTAAACCAAACTTTGCTATACGCCAAAAATGTTGTAATGTAGTATTCCAGAAAATTTTAAAGGAAAGCTCTTTGTAAGTATTTACACGTTCACGAGCAGCATCCATAACCGCCATACCAATTAAGGGGGCTATAAAAAATACCATTCCAAATATTGGCGTTACATGATGCGAAGTTACAGTAACGGCAAGCATTGAAATGCTGGTTAAAAAATACCTGGTTTTACCTGTCCTTATCCACAAGTATATTTCGGGCATAGAATGTAGTAAAATAGAAAGTGCCGTAATACTGGGTAATTGCCCAAAAATATGAAGGGTTTCTACAAAGGTGGAAGAAAAAACTGCTAAAATGGACCCATAACCAGCAATTCTCCTACTGCCGGTCATGAGCAGCGTATATCTATAAACTCCAGTAATAAACAATACTATAGCTAATAATGCTACCGTATACATCCCAAATTTTAAGCCTCCAATATAAGAAAGGATACCTATGACCTGATGTACTAAGGGTGGGTAAGATTGTACGGTAAAACCAGTATACCATCTATATTCCCAAGGATCAAACCATGAATTTGCATAATGATCTGCAAAAAACAAATGTATTAAGGCATCATAGGTAGATTCTAAGGTGAAGAAAATTGCAGACCCATGAAAAGCGAGACCTACAATTAAAGCTAATATTAAAAGGGTATTGGTTTTTTTCTTCATTTAGAACGTTGTGGTAAGAAAATACAACAAAATCAAAGATATAAAATAATAAATTTATTAGGGGAATATAACAATAAACATAAATTCACGTTATACTATAGTTATTTACTTTCTTTTTTGTAAGAATTTACATATTAATGTGTTTTGTTTAAATAATGAGATGATGTACTTAACCTTACATAACAACGATTCAACTATAGATAAATGTAAGTAAACCAAAGCTAAAATAATACTATTCATATTCGTAATATCATTGTTAAATACTAAAATTAAAACCCTCCCAAACCAAAACCCATGAAAATCTTAGCTATTGATGACCAACAATTAATTCTTATGTCGCTACAAAAAAGACTAATAGAGTTAGGATACGAAGTAAAAACTGCAGATTCAGGTGTAAAAGGTATTGAACTTTTTAAAACATTTGAGCCAGAGTTAGTAATTCTTGATATAAATATGCCAGGAATGACTGGTCTTGAAGTTGTAAAACATATTCGAATAATTGAGGAATCAAAAGTTCCAATTTTGGTGATGTCGGGTAATACTGATGAAAAAATTATTGTAAATGGTTTTGATTTAGGCATCGATGATTACATGAAAAAGCCCGTGAGCTTAAGCGAAGTAGCGGCACGTGTAAAACGTATTATTGGGACCCCCAATACAACAACCAGTGTATGTAGTAAAAGTGAAGGACAAATGCTACAACAATATTGTGTTGGAGTGGTAATTCCTTGCTATAATGAAGAGGAGAGATTATCCGGTGAGGCCTTTAAGAGTTTTGTACATAATAACCTTGGGTATCATTTATGTTTTGTAAATGATGGTAGTACAGACAGTACGCTAGAAGTACTAGAAGAATTACGTAAGGGCAATGAAAATAAAATAAGTGTTTATAATTGTGAGAAGAATGGTGGTAAAGCAGAGGCAGTACGCCAAGGAATGCTACATTTAGCCAAAGATTCACAATTAGATTACATAGGCTATTTAGATGCCGATTTATCTACAGATTTTAGAGATTTTGATGACTTGGTAAAAACAATGGAAACATCAGATTTTAAAATTGTCAGCGGTTCTCGCATGAGTAGAATGGGTGCTAATATCACCAAAGAATCTGCACGGAAAATAATCAGTATGACTATAAATCTTATCATTAGATCTATTTTAAAAATGCCATTTAATGATACCCAATGTGGTGCCAAAATAATGGATAAAGAGTTGGTAGAATTAGTTTTTCAGAAAAAATTTATTACCCGTTGGTTATTTGATGTAGAGATTTTTATGCGTATGCGCAAGCATTATGGTAAAGATAAAGTACAAACTATGATTTGTGAGCAACCATTAAAAAGATGGATTCACGCCGATGGTTCTAAACTTTCTATGAAAGATTCTATACAAATTGTAGGGCAACTGGCTAAAATTGCCATACACTATAAATAAAAATAAAGCCTAAATCAATATTTAAAATCCAATGTACTTACATTGGATTTTTTTTTTACACTGAAACTTTTTTTTGAACACAGATGACATATATCATTTTTTAATGACCAGTTCTCTTCGTAACTTTATAGTTAGTTTTTTAAACGTAAAACTAAATTAATACGGGATCATAAGCATATGGAATTCATAGATTATTATAAGGTTTTAGGCATTACTAAAAGTGCATCTGCTAGCGACATCAAAAAAGCATATCGCAAAATGGCACGGAAACATCATCCAGATTTAAATCCGGATAATGTAGAAGCAGAGAAAAATTTCAAAAAAATTAATGAGGCCAATGAAGTGCTTAGTGATGTAGAGAAGCGCAAAAAGTATGACCAATACGGAAAAGATTGGCAACATGCTGATGAATTTGAAAGACAAAAACAAAGTCAAAATCAGCGTAGCAGACAAAACTATGGTGGTTCTGGAGGTTTTTCTGGCGGACAATCTAATGAAGATTTCTCAGATTTCTTTGAAAGTATGTTTGGTGGGGGGCAACAAGGTAATTTTAGATCCTCAAGACAAAACACCAAGTTTAGAGGGCAAGATTATAATGCAGAAATTACCTTGAACTTAACAGAAACTCTAACCACGCATAAACAGACTTTAGCGGTAAACAATAAAAATATTCGGATTACAATTCCTGCAGGGATAGAAGACCAACAAACCATTAAAATTACAGGCCATGGCGGACCTGGGGTTAATAACGGTCCTGCCGGAGATTTATTCATAAAATTCACCGTAAAAAACAATACGGAGTTTACGCGTGAAGGTGCTAATCTTTACAAAACAATAGAACTGCCTTTGACCAAAGCTATTTTAGGAGATGAGATCACTATAGATACCTTATCAGGAAAAGTAAAATTGAAAGTAAAACCAGAAACACAAAACGGTACCAAAATAAAATTATCAGGAAAGGGACTCCCTAAATACAAAAAAGAAGATCAATTTGGAGATCTTTATATTACCTATCAAATTAAAATACCTACTAATTTAACAAAAGAACAAAAAGAATTATTTGAAGCATTAGCAGCCACAAACCTATAATCGGAAACACATGGAAACACAATTAATACAACTTAATGATTTTTGTAGTGGTCACGAAATAGAAGTAGCATTCGTTACTGAATTATATGACTATGACATCATCGAATTAAAAATCGTAAATGACAGTCCTTTTATTTCTTTGGAAGAGTTGCCCAAGGTAGAAAAAATGCTGCGCTTACATCAAGACCTCAATATTAACATTGAAGGTCTTGATGCCGTACAACAACTATTAGAACGCACTATGGCGATGCAAAACGAAATACGTCTATTAAGACAAAAACTTCAACGGTTTGACGATTTTTAGTCTTATTTTTTAGATTTAATATGATTTTCAATATGATGTTTTAATAAACTTTTTAGATCTGTTAAATAATCTTCGAGTGTATTGCTGTCTAATTTTGGATGAAGTTCTGTAGGTAAGGTTATAGGGTTTTCATCTAAAAATTGATATAGTTCTGGGTAATCTGTTTCTATCTTTTTAATCAAAACAGAAATCTCCGTTAATACGTTATGTACTTTTTTCATTTATCAAATATTTAAATTATAGTTTTGTGTTTTCCTAAGGTATAATCCTACCATCTTCCATTTGGATAATGCGATCCGTTTTATTTGCAAAATCTTCATCATGAGTTACAATTAATAAAGATAGTCCTTCTTCTTCTTTCAATTGCTTGAAAATATTGAACACATTATCTGCATTATGACTATCTAAATTTCCTGTGGGTTCATCTCCCATTAAAATTACAGGATTATTAATTAAAGCTCGAGCAATAGCTACTCGTTGTTTTTCTCCTCCCGAAATTCTAGAAGCACGTTGTAAAGCTAGCTTATCTATAGCTAACATTTTTAATTTCTCCATCGCTAAATACTCAATTTCTTGATGCGATTTTTCGCCTAGTTTCTTTGCGGGTAACATCACATTCTCTAACACTGTAAATTCTGAAAGTAGATAGTGAAACTGAAAGACGAAACCTACATATTTATTTCTGATTCTAGAAAGTTCTTGATGCTGTTTACCGGTCACCAATTCATTATTCAAATACAATTCTCCTGTATAGTCTGTATCCATGGTAGATAAGATATAGAGCAAAGTGGACTTTCCTGATCCAGATTTTCCCATAATAGAAGTAAACTCTCCTTTTTCAATTCGGAAGGAGATGTCTTTTAAAACGTGAAAATCTTTAGGCTTTAAAAAATGCTTATTTATATTTTTTGATTCTAGAACTAAATCCATATGCGCTATTATGTACCTCTGATTATTTTTACTGGATCAATTTTACGGGCTTTATTTGCTGGTAAATACCCAGCAATAAAAGTGGATACTAATGCAAATACAATTCCGATTATATAATAGCTTACACTAAAATTTACGGGGAATGTGTCAATGGTAGGTAAGGCTTCTGTTTTAAAAGGAGCATGATCTATAAGTACAGCGCATCCAAAACCCACTAAAAGGCCTAAGAGGCCACCTACCAAACCAATAATCATTGCCTGACTCATAAAAATAAGCTGCACATCATTACCCGAAAACCCTATTGCTTTTAATATGGCTATATCTTTCATTTTCTCATAAATCAGCATATTTAGGATATTATAGATCCCGAATCCTGCTACAATTAATAAGGTAATGGATACGGCATAGGTAATAAGATTTCTAATAGTTGTTCCTGTTTCAAATTGTGCATTTGCTTCATTAATGCTTGTTGCCGTAATAGAGAATAAACTGGCTAGTTTTTTTGAGTATTCTGGTGCATCATTAATTTCATTTAATTTTACATTAATATCTGTAACATAATTTTGAGTTTCCCCTAAAATTCGCTGTACCGTTTTTAAATTTACAAAACTTTGGCTGTTATCTACATCTGCTAAACCACTTTGGTATATTCCTACTATTTTAAGCGGAAAAAGGTCGCCCTTTATGGTACTCACCTGTACCCTATCTCCTATTTTCAAGGACATTTTTTTAGCTAAGCCTGCTCCTAGTAAAATACCGGTGTCACTGTTTTTCAAATCTTCAGGAGTGCCCTGTGCTATATAGTCTCTAATATTTGAAAGCTTAACTTCCTGCATAATATCTACGCCTATTAAATTACCACCTAATTCAATAGCACCAGAAATATAAAAAATCTGAGCTCTAGCTTGAGGCGTCGCCCCTTTTACCTTTTTATCCTCTTTTAAGTACTGTAAAATAGGCAACGCATTATGTATTTTTTTCTGATTTTGCTTGGGCTTTACAGAATGTATAAATTGAAAAGATTGCTGTATTTCATCAAAGCGTGCTACGGGCTGTTTCTCTGTAGGTTTAACCTCATTGTACAAATGAACATGAGGGGTCTGATTTAAAATCAAATCATCAAGCATCGTATTTAAACCGGTCATAAAACTAACCAAGGTAATATACGCTCCAATCCCAAAAGTTACCCCAAGTGCTGCGGTTAACGTAGACTTTAACTTCGTCAGCAAATGAGTTTTTGCGATGTTAAGGATTACAGGCCAATTCGTCATTATTCTGGTTTTATAATTTCAGTATCCGCAGCAATTCCTTTTATAACTTCTGCCTCATTTAAATTCTGTAATCCTATAACGACAGGCACCAAACCATCTTCCGTTAAAACAGTATTGCCATTCACTAGATATTCTTTAGGAATGATTAACGCGTTATTTTTTTCAGAAATCACAATATTACCTTCTCCTGAAAGCCCTGGGTATAGCTTATCCGGCATGTTTATAAACAAAGCTTCTACTTTAAAAGTCTGTGTACGCGAATCTTTCTGAGGATATATTTTAGTAACTAAAGCCTCAAATACGGTAGATGAATACGCATCCAAGCTGATTAAAGCTTTCTGACCTTTTTCAATTTTCACAATATCTACTTCATCCACCAACAATTCTATAATAAAATCCGTGGCACTACCTACGGATGCTAATGGTTCCATCGTGGTCACATTTTCACCTGCATTTTTATACAACGCATATACCTTTCCATTAATTTTACTAGTAATGGTGTAATCATCGGTGTTAATTTTAGACGTTTTATACGTGTTTTGTGCGAGCTTAGCTTGTGTCTGTAATTCCTTTTTAGTCCGATTAAACTTATTCAACAAGACCTTTAGTTGGTTTACAGAACGCTGGTAAGCTAGTTTTCTAGTATCATATTCTATTTTTGAGCCAATATTTTGATTCCATAAGTTTTCTTGCCGTTTAAAATTTATAGAATCATTTCTTAAGGTTAATTCTGCTGTTTTAATATCATCATTTAGCTCTTTTAAAACAGTTGAATTCCCTTGGTAATTACTTGTAGAGAGCTGCAATGATAGTAAGGCATTTTCTGCCGTTAATTCACTTGATGAGTTTGTGATATGCATTAGAGGAGTATCTTTTGAAACAAATGCCCCTTCTTCTATTAAATTACGCTCAAGAATACCATTAACCACAGCGTGTGCTTCATACAAACTATCTGGTTCAATAGTCACAGAAGCATACACAGACTCCGTTAATTTTTTAACTACAGGAAGTGTTTTCTCTTGTTTACTTCCACATGAAACTAAAAATAAGATAAAAACTAGAGATACTATTTTCATTTGAAAGAAATCATCGTTACACTACAAAATAAACATAAGTAATATTCTTTACCTATGAGATTAATCATGTAAACGTATTTTTTTGTTACTAAAGAATCTTTTTTCGCTATAGCATCTAAATAAATGAATGACTAATGTCATATTTTAAGACCTCCAAGCATATTATTTTTGTTGAAGCAATCAGTAGACTCGTAAAAACAACATCAATTACATCCAATAAAATGACCGATTTAAGCAAAAGCCAGAGCATAAGCATCCTTATTCAAAATTATTTTGGTAACCTAGGCGTTATCTCTCAGAACATCCCGTACGTGATACCAATTACGTATTATTTTGATAAAGAAGAGGGTTCAATAATAAGCTATACTGCTGATGGTCTAAAGCTAAAAGCCATGCGCAAGAACAAGCATGTATCCTTAGCAGTACAAGAAATAACATCGGTAAACAATTGGCAATCTGTTTTAGTCCATGGCACTTTCGAAGAACTTACCGGTATTGATGCTAAGCAAAAACTACATGAGTTTAGTGAGGGGGTAAAAAAGTTGATTTTTGAGAAGGAAAATAAAGAAGCAGAGTTTATAAGCGAGTTTTCTAACAAATCTTATTCCAAAGGTATACCCACTGTATTCCGAATTAATATTACCGAAATTACAGGTAAGAGAAAAGAGATATAACTCGTAAAATTTACAACGTAAAACAATAAAATTTAATTCGTTTTCTTGAGAGAATACAAGTTTAACACTTGTACTTAGATAAAGAATCTCTTAACTTTGAGACTACTATAATATATCATTTACATGAGTAAAGCCATTTATATTGCTACCACTGAACCCAATAGTGGTAAATCGATTGTGTCATTAGGTCTAATGCAAATTTTATTAGGAAAAACAGCTAAAGTAGGCTATTTCCGCCCTATTGTTGATGATTTTAAAAATGATCAAATAGACAATCATATCCATACCGTATTATCTCATTTTGAAGTGGATATGAAACCTGAAGAGGCTTATGCCTATACTCGGAGTAAAGTTCTACAGTTAAAAAATCAAGACAAAGACGATGAAATCATTAGTCATATCATTCATAAATTTAAAGCGATTGAAGATCGTTTTGATTTTGTTCTGGTAGAAGGAACCGATTTCTCTGGAGAAGGTGCTATTATTGAATGGGATATAAACGTACTAGTAGCTAAAAATTTAGGGATTCCCGCTGTTATTATTACAAGCGGTGCTGGTAAAACATTAGAAGAATTAGTGGGCAATCTGTATATGGGATTTGATTCTTTTAGAGAAAAAGGCGTGGAAGTATTACTAACCGTAGCCAATAAAGTACAACCAGAAAATTTAGAATTAGTAGTTGCTGCCTTAAAGAAAAAATTACCAGAGAAAGTACTTATCGGTGCTATTCCTGCTAATCCTACTTTAGGGAATCCTACTGTAAAAGAAATAGCGAGTCAATTAGATGCCAAAGTATTATTTGGAGCAGACTATTTAAACAACCAAGCTAACGGCTTTAGCGTAGGAGCCATGCAACTCCGTAATTATTTAACCCATTTAAAAAAAGACAGTCTTGTTATTACCCCAGGAGATCGAGCAGATATTATTCTTGGTGCTTTACAAGCTAATATCTCTACCAATTACCCCAACTTATCAGGCATTGTACTTACAGGAGGGCTAATTCCTGAAGATTCTATTATAAAACTAATTGAAGGTCTTTCTGATATTATTCCGATAATTTCTGTGAATCAAGGAACCTTTGCTGTTACCAATAAAATTGGTGCTATAAAACCAAAAATATACGCGGATAATACTGAAAAAATAACAACATCTATTCAAGAATTTGAAAAACACATTCCTGTTAATGATCTTGCAGAACGTCTAATTACGTTTAAGGCTGAAGGTATTACGCCTAGAATGTTTCAATACAACTTGTTAAAAAGAGCTAAATCTGCCAAAAAACATATTGTATTACCAGAAGGTACTGACGAGCGAATTTTAATAGCAGCAAAGAAATTACTGGAAGTAGAAGCTGTAACGCTAACTCTTTTAGGTGATAAAGCGCAGATTGCGGCTAAAATGGAAGAGCTTGCTCTTGTTTTTAACCCTAATGAAATTACTATCATTGATCCAAAAACATCTCCTAACTTTTTAGACTACGCAACAACTTTGTATGAATTGCGGAAGCATAAAAATGTAAATCTAGCTATGGCAAAAGATCTTATGGAAGATGTGTCTTATTTTGGGACGATGATGGTGCATAAAGGCCATGCAGACGGGATGGTTTCGGGAGCAGTACATACAACGCAACATACCATACTACCTGCATTGCAATTTATAAAAACCAAGCCAGGTGTTTCTTTAGTTTCCTCCGTATTTTTTATGTGTTTGCCTAACCGGGTAACCATCTTCGGCGATTGCGCCATTAACCCTAACCCTACTGCCGAACAATTATCTGAAATTGCCATTTCTTCTGCGGCTACGAGTGCTGCCTTTGGAATAGAACCTAAAGTAGCCATGCTATCCTATTCTTCTGGTGCTTCTGGTACTGGTGAAGATGTAGATAGAGTACGAAAAGCTACGGCGCTAATTAGAACTAAACGACCTGATCTAAAAGTAGAAGGCCCTATTCAATATGATGCTGCGGTAGATAGTAAAGTAGGAAAAAGTAAACTTCCTGATTCTGAAGTTGCAGGGCAAGCCAGTGTATTTATTTTTCCTGATTTAAATACAGGAAACAACACCTATAAAGCCGTACAAAGAGAAACAGGCGCCTTAGCAATTGGTCCCATGTTACAAGGTTTAAATAAACCGGTAAACGATTTAAGTCGTGGCTGTACTGTTGAAGATATCTTTAATACCGTAATTATAACCGCGATTCAGGCAGAAGGACTATAATTAACACCAACCATAAAACCAATTTTACGTGAATATACTTATAATAAACTCTGGCAGTTCCTCTATAAAATATCAACTAATAAGCATGCCTTCAGAACGTGTAGTTTGCGAAGGTCTCATAGAGCGAATTGGTAGTGAAAATGCTATATTAAAATACAGCACTGACACTTCAAAACTAGAAGAAACTCAAGCTATTTTAAGTCATAAAATAGGGCTACTCAAAATAGCAGATTTATTATTAGATCCCTCTTTAGGAGTGATTACAAATGCAGCAGAAATTGCTATAGTTGGCCATCGTGTGGTGCACGGAGGAAAAGCATTTTCTGACACCTCACTAATTGATGCCTCTGTAAAAGAGAAAATTAAAAACCTATTTTCATTAGCCCCTTTACATAATCCGCATAACTTAGAAGGTATAGAATTGGCGGAAGAAATTTTCCCTAATGCCAAACAAGTCGCTGTTTTTGATACCGCTTTTCATCATTCTATCCCTGAGGTAGCAAAAAGATATGCACTGCCAAAGAAATTCTATGAAAACAAAGTACAAGTTTATGGTTTCCATGGCACCAGTCATAAATATGTTTCAGAAAAAGCTATTGAATATTTACAATTAAAATCTTCTAAAATTATTTCTATTCATTTAGGAAACGGCTGTAGTATGACCGCAATTAAGGACGGAAAAAGTATTGACCACAGTATGGGATTTGCACCCTCAAACGGGTTAATAATGGGGTCTAGAAGTGGCGATATTGATCATGCCGTAATTTTCTATTTAGTAGAAACTCTTGGTTATACTTTAGAACAAGTGAATGAACTCTTGATAAAGAAAAGTGGCATGCTAGGACTTACTGGTTTTAGCGATTTAAGAGACATACAAACAGAAGCTGCAAATGGCAATCAAGATTGCATACTAGCCTTACAAATGAATACGTACCGCATTAAAAAATACATTGGAGCTTATGCTGCTATTCTCAACGGTATAGATGCAATTATTTTCACTGCTGGTATTGGTGAAAATTCTGCTTTAATTCGTGAAATGGTCTGTACTGATTTAGAATTTATGGGAATTACCCTGGATACGGATAAAAATAATACAAGATCAAAAACACTCTTGGAGATTAATAAAAAAGGTGCTTACGTAAAAGTGTTGATGATACCGACCAATGAGGAGTTAGAAATTGCTAAGCAAGCATATCGCTTAATCAACGTATAAGTGCCATTCCAGTAAACGGTATTGTTGAGAGTGATATTTATCATTTAAAAACACCAAATATTGTGCTATTTTTGTTTTACGTTGCAACACAAAATGTAACGTAAAATAGTATGCCTCCATTGAAATTACCAAAAACTCAAGATTTAAAAAGGTATGGTACACTGTTTAGTGTACTTTCTAAATATGGTTTTGAAGATGTATTGGCATCAACCTCAATTAGAAACCTAATCCCTAACACCTATCTAAAGAAACACCCTGACACTCATAAATTGCTCTCCTACTCTACGTACGAACGTATCAGAATGGTATTGGAAGAATTAGGTCCAAGTTATGTAAAGATGGGCCAGATTATTAGCAATCGTCAAGATATGCTTCCTCCAGAGCTTTTAAAAGAACTTGAAAAATTACAAGACAATGTAAAACCATTGGATAATTTTGATGTTTCAAAAAAAATTACAGAAGAATTAAAGCTTGATACTAACGAGTGCTTTTCCTATATTTCTCCTGAGCCATTGGCAGCTGCTTCCTTAGCACAAGTACATAAGGCACAATTACTAACCGGGGAATGGGTTATTTTTAAAATCCAAAGACCCAATATAAAAGATACTATTGCTTCAGACATTTCAATTATGAAAGATGTAGCAAAAGCATTAGAAAAATACAGCACTCAAGCACAGCAATTACAGCCAACGCAATTGATTAATTCTTTTGAAAAGAGTATTAATGAAGAACTTAGTTATACTCAGGAACTAAACAACATGCTTCGTTTTGCTAAGAATTTTGAAAAAAATGAACTTATTTATGTTCCAAAAGCATATCCAGAATTTAGTAATGACCGGGTTATTTGCATGGAATATATTGATGGGATTAAGGTCTCAGAAATAGAAAAACTAGAAGAAAATAATATTGACACCAAAGCAGTAGCAACTTTAGGTGTCGATTTGTATTTAACACAGGTTTTAGATTTTGGATTCTTCCATGCCGATCCGCATCCAGGTAATATTTTTGTGCTTCCAGAATTGGAACGAATTTGTTTTATTGATTATGGGATGATGGGCAGCATTATACCTAAAGATAAAGAAGCTTTAGAGGATTTGTTGCTCGGATTCTTTAAAAAAGATGTGAAAAAAATTATAGTAGTATTAAAAAAGATTGCCATAAGAACAGATATTCCTGATGAGAAAACCTTAGAATATGACTTAAATGAGCTTTTAGAAGGTATTAGTAATGTTGCCATTCAAAATATAAAACTTGGGAACACCTTAAATCAATTTAAAAATATTTTGTACGCCAATAAGATTGCTATCCCTCATTATTTATACATGCTAATTCGCGCCTTAGTAATTATAGAAGGAGTAGGCCTAAAACTCAATCCTAATTTTAATATTACCGAGAATTTAGAGCCCTACATGACTACCATTATTCGCAAGCGTTTAAGTTTTAAACGATTTGTAAAAAAGAGTATTTCTAGAGTTCAGGATTATACCAATTTAGTAGATACTCTTCCGGAAGATATTAATGATATTATAAGCAAAATAAAAAACGGAAAACTAGTCATTGTTCATGAGCACAAAGGATTAAATGAACTTAAAGACACGCTTAAAACGGCCATTAACCGGATGGTATATGCTATAATTATTGCTGCATTATCTATAGGTTCTTCTATTCTAGTAATTGCAGATATGCCTCCAAAAGTAAACGGAATCCCTATTTTAGGAGCTCTTGGATTTTTAATTTCTGCTGTTTTAGGTTTAGCCATCATTTATTCCATTTTCAAGAATCGTAATGTATAACTCATAATATATGGAAACCACTACGTATTTAAGTGAAATCATGGGTAGCTATATGCTGGGTATTGTTATCAGTATAGGAATGGGGCTTATCATTGGTTTGGAACGCGAGTACGATAAATTAAAAAAAGAAGAAGGATTTGCTGGTATCCGCACCTTTCCAATTGTTACCATACTAGGCTTTGTTATTGGAAGTTTGAGTAATTCATTTAGCGTATGGTTTCCTATTGCAACCTTGGTCGCATTTATTTTATTTTTAGGTTTCAGACAGTTTTCAAAATCGAACAGTACCTACTCCAATGAGCTAACAACAGATCTCGCTTTAATAACCACTTTTGTTTTAGGGCTTATGGTATCAGGAGAATTGTATAGAGAAGCCGTTGCGACCGCTGTAATTATTACAACGCTATTGTCCCTTAAAACAAGATTTAATAGTGTTGTAAGCAATATCACCGCAGAAGAATTATCTGCTTTTATAAAATTTACCATCATAGCGTTGTTAATACTTCCCTTTTTACCTAACAAAGACTTAGGACCTAACAGTTTGCTAAACCCATTTGAAATTGGATCTGTTATCGTAATCGTCTCCTTCTTAAACTTTATTGGTTATTTTCTAGTCAAATTTGTAGGCTCCAAAAAAGGAATTCTCTTAACCGCATTGTTAGGCGGACTCATATCCAGTACTGCTGTAGCATGGAGTTATGCTGCAAAAAGCAAAGAGTTTCCTGAATTATCAAGAAAATATAGTGCGGGTATTATTTTAGCCTCCGCCATAATGTTTCCTAGATTAGCATTATTAATTTTCATATTCAACAGTGCATTAATACCCTCCATCGCGATACCTTTTGCTATATTGACTTTTATTTGTCTGGGCACTGTGTTAGTATTAGTTAACAACCAAACAAACACTCCTGATTCAAACATAAAATTAGGAAACCCTTTAAATTTAGTGAATGCTATAGGTTTCGGAGTTATTTATATAGTGATCCGGTTTGCTATTTTTTATGGAAAATCGTATTTTGGTGAGGATGGCTTGTATTATACTGCCTTAATTGCTGGGTTAGCAGATACAGATGCCATCACGATTAGTATGGCTAAATTATCGCAAACTTCAGGGAATAATAGTACGGCTACAGCTGTAATTATAACAGCAATCTTAAGTAACACCGTGGTAAAACTAGGTATAAGCTTAATCAATGGATCTAAGGAAACTCGTAAACTCATAAGCATATGCTTTGGAGGAATTATAATTCTTGGAGTATTGTATGTCTTATTCGGATAAAGCATCAGGAATGTATTCGTATTTTATTCTTTAATTTTTAGACTGATTTTAGTAACTTCATCGCTTATTTATACGAACTGAATTTATTCACAATAAAACACAATTATGCATATTGTTTCTTGGAATGTTAATGGTATTCGTGCTGCCGTAAAAAAAGATTTTTTTGAAGCCGTAAAAACTATGGCTCCAGATATTTTATGCTTACAAGAAACAAAAGCTCAAGATAGTGAAGTAGCAAAGGCGCTAGAGTCGCTATCCAATTTTAGTCTTAATTCTAATTCTGCAGACAAAAAAGGATATTCAGGTACTGCTATTTTAAGTAAACAAGCGCCAATAAGTGCAACGCCCAATATGGGCATCGAGGTACATGATACTGAAGGACGCATCTTATGTACAGAATATGATTCTTTTTATCTTGTGAATGTCTATGTTCCAAATTCTGGACAAAAATTAGATCGCTTAGAATACCGCCAACAATGGGATAAAGATTTTTTAGCTTATTTAAAAAACTTAGAGAAGAAAAAACCTGTAATTGCATGTGGTGATTTTAATGTGGCCCACCAAGCTATAGATTTAAAAAACGATAAAGCAAACTACAACAAAACCGCTGGATATACCCAAATAGAAATTGATGGAATGGATAATTTTATAGCGAATGATTTTGTAGACTCTTTTAGAGCTTTACACCCAGATGAAGTTGCCTACACCTTTTGGAGTTACCGTTTTAAATCTAGAGAGCGCAATACAGGCTGGCGTATTGATTACTTTTTAGTAAGCAAGGCAATAGCAGATAAAATTAAAAAGGTTACTATTTATGCTGATATTATGGGGTCTGACCATTGCCCTATAGGAATTACACTTTCAATTTAATTGCTTACGCTGTTTAACAAAGTCGAAAATTGTCATTTTTAATTCCTTAAAATCTTGCGTTAATAAAGACATACTTTCTCCTAATCTTTTATGCTCTTCTCGGTAAGCTTCATCACTTAATCCTTCTGCTAATTCTGTTAGTTCAGAAAGATTTTTTTCATGGGCAACAATGTCCTTTTTAAGAAATTTAAAAAGCTGATTATAGATGTCATCTAATGTTTGCAACATTTGTTGGTACCTAGACTCATTTGTATTTGCCTTTTCTAACAGATTTTTAAAAAACTGAGCCTCATAACTCCAAAAAGAAATAGCTTCTAACCACTCTTTACTTTCTTGATGTAAAACATCTAAACCTGCGCCTAAAAGCAGCGCCGTTTTAGGATTTTTAGGTACTGTTTTCATTGTGCTATTATTTTAAATTAATTCATATATCTGTTTAAAAAACTTGATTTCATTTTTGATTTTGCCTCTTTCAGTAAGTGTTCAACCTCACTGACGCTTGTATTTATAATTTTAGAAATTTCGTGCACATTAAATTTATAAGTATTGAATAATTCAAAAGCACTACTCATGGTTTTTGGCAAGCCTAATAAAACTAAATCTGCATGCTTTTTAATACGTTCTGCCCCTAATTCTTTATCTAAATTAGCAATAATCTCTTTGTCCTTATCCTCTACAAAAACAGCATTTAATAAGTAATCATTATTTAAATATCGATTATTATCAAACTCTTCAAGCATTACAAAATCACCATCGCCATCTGTACTATATTTTTCTTCCATTTCATCCCATTCTGGTTTTGAAAAATTATCTACATTTTCAAAAAAATAAGTATCAAATTCTTCATCAACAAGTAAATCTTCTACTAATTCATCTGCTTTTTTAAATAACCAAGCATGAAAATCATCCGCAGCCTCTACGGCATCAATATGGTCATAAACTTCAATAAATAGCTGATCTATAATATCATCAGCTTTAAATCTATTTTTATCCAATTTCCCATTTTTTGACGCTACATTTAATTTATGTTGTGCATATTGCTTCACTTGCGGTAAAACTTTTAAAAGCAACGCATTAAACGCTTTTGTCTCTCCTTCTTTTTTTAGCTGAATTAAGTTTACATAAGTACTGGATACAAGTAAATTAAATTCACTTATCTGTTCTGAACGATTTAATATATTTTCCATAATCTTTGTTTATTATTAAGTAATCTCCCTCAAAGTTGTAACATATTATAAAAGTTTACTATGATATTCGTCAGGTCTAAAAAAATAAATCTTTCCTACTTTCGATATTAATTATCTGATTGTAAATTATATGAATACAGGTTTAGTACTTTCTGGAGGTGGTGTAAGAGGTATTGCTCATATAGGTGTCATTAAAGCATTAGAAGAAAACCATATTTATCCATCCTATATTGCGGGTACTAGTGCGGGTGCTATAGTGGGGGGTTTATATGCTGGTGGTTGTTCGTGGCAACAAATTTTAGAATTTTTTAATGCTACTCAACTTTTCTCATTATCAAATTACGCCATGAACAAACCTGGATTTTTAGATACCGAAAAGTTCTACAATCAGTTTAAGAAGTACCTCCCCGTTGATGATTATAAAGCCCTTAAAATACCTTTAGTTGTTACCGCTACCAACTTATTAGATGGCACTTTAAAAGTATTTGATACTGGATCTTTAATTAAAACATTATTAGCATCTGCTGCAGTTCCTGGTGTTTTTGCTCCCGTAGAAATAGATGGTGGTTATTATGCAGATGGTGGTATTTTAAATAATTTCCCGGTAGATTTAATTAAACATAAATGTGATCAGATTGTTGGAGTGTATGTCAATCCTTTTCAAAAAATAGAAAAAGACAGCTTAAAACATGTCTACAATATTATGGAACGATCTTATCATATTATGTTGGCAAATGAAACTAGTAAAAAGTTCAAAGACTGTGATGTATTAATCAGGCCAAATCGGATGAAAGAGTTTAGTACCTTCTCAATGAAAAATAATGATACTATTTTTAACTTAGGGTATGAATCTGCTATAGCATCGTTAGAAAAAAATAAAGAAAATAAGAAAAAAACGCTTGACACCATAAATTTAGAAATAATTAATGGCTTCTCAATTACCCATTAATTAAAACCAAACATATGATAGACCCCGTTAATTTTGGTATAAAAGGATTGTCTGAACAAGAAGTTTTAGCTGCTCGTAAAACGCATGGAAAAAATACTTTAGACTACAAGCAACAGCATAAATTTATAGACGCGCTAAAAGACATTTTACAAGAGCCAATGGTGTTGTTATTAAGTATTGCTTCAGGAATTTACTTTCTAACAGGCAATATAGGCGATGGTATTTTCTTAGCATCTGCTATTGTATTAGTGGCCTCTATTTCATTCTATCAAGAGTCTAAAAGTAGAAATGCTTTAGAAAAGCTAAAGAATATTACGCAACCAAAAGCTAAAGTTATTAGGGATGGTGAACTTAAAGAAATTCAGACGCATGACTTAGTAATAGGAGATAGTGTTATGGTAGAAGAAGGAACTATAATTCCCGCCGATGGCGTAATTATACATTCAAATGATTTTTCTGTCAATGAATCGCTGCTCACTGGAGAATCTATGGCGGTTTTTAAAGATGCACAATCTGAAAAAAATAAATGTTATACAGGAACTATGGTAGCAAGTGGTTTAGCCATTGCCACCATCACCGCAATTGGGAATGCTACCGCCTTAGGTAAAATAGGAAAAAGTCTTGAAAGTATACAGGAAGAGAAAACTCCTTTAGAATTACAAATAGCAAGCTTTGTTAAGAAAATGTCTATTGTTGGCGGAATAACATTTCTGTTCGTATGGGGAATTAATTATTACAACACGCTAAATCTACTAGAAAGTTTACTAAAAGCGCTCACCTTAGCAATGAGTATATTGCCTGAAGAAATTCCCGTAGCATTCACAACATTTATGGCCCTTGGATCATGGCGCTTAATGAAATTAGGAATTGTGGTAAAGCAGATTAAAACGGTAGAAAGTTTAGGGAGTGCTACAGTTATTTGCATAGATAAAACAGGAACAATCACTCAGAATAAAATGAGCTTGGTTAAACTCTATCTTTTCAAATCAGATCAAATAGTACCTATTCCCGAAAAAACGAATCTTTTAGAAGAAGAATTAATTACTGCCGCCATGTGGTCTAGTGAACCTATTCCTTTTGACCCTATGGAAATAGCACTCCATGAAACATACTCAAAAATAATACCTGTTGATGAACGCCAAGCGTACAAAATGGTTCATGAATACCCGTTAGGCGGAAAACCTCCCATGATGACACATCTTTTTGAAAACCAACAAGGAGAACGAATTATTGCTGCTAAAGGAGCTCCAGAAGCTTTCTTCCCCATAAGTAACTTAAAAGACACAGAGAAAGGTAAGATTCAAAAAGCGATAACCATATTAGGAGATCAAGGCTACAGATTACTAGGTGTTGGTACTGCTAAATTTATAGGAACAGATTACCCTGAAACACAACAAGAATTTTTATTTGACTTTTTGGGGCTTGTTGCCTTTTATGACCCTCCTAAAAAAAATATTGGTGCTGTTTTAAAAGAATTTGATCGTGCGGGGATTACCGTAAAATTAATTACAGGAGATACCGCAACAACCGCTAGTGCTATTGCCAAAGAAGTTAATTTTATTGGCTACGAGAAAGGTATGACGGGTACAGAATTAATGCAATTAGACGATAAACAATTACAAGAAAAGGTAAAAGACATACAGGTATTTTCTAGAATGTTTCCGGATGCAAAATTAAGAATCATCAATGCGTTGAAGGCTAACAACGAAGTTGTTGCTATGATTGGAGATGGCGTTAATGACGGCCCTGCCTTGAAAGCTGCACATTTTGGAATTGCTATGGGTACTAAAGGAACAGAAATAGCTAAAGAAGCAGCCTCCTTAATTCTCGTAGATGATGATCTTTCTAAAATGATAGATAGCATTGCCATGGGTAGAAAAATTTATAGCAATCTTAAAAAAGCTATTCAATATATTATATCCATACATATCCCGATCATACTAACGGTATTTATTCCTTTGGCATTAGGTTGGGCTTTTCCCAATATATTTTCTCCAACACACGTGATTCTTTTAGAGCTTATCATGGGCCCTACCTGTTCTATCATCTATGAAAATGAACCACTAGAAAAGAATACTATGCTTCAAAAACCAAGACTTTTGACCACTACTTTTTTTAATCTAAAAGAACTTTTAACGAGTATTATTCAAGGCCTTGCTATTACAGTAGGTACGCTTTCTATTTATCAATATGGAATAGCTCAAAATTTTACAGAAGATACCACTAGAACCATGGTCTTTTTAGTATTGATTGCTGCCAATATATTTTTAACATTAATAAATAGGTCTTTTTATTATTCCTTATACACGACCTTAAAATACAAAAACAACTTAGTACCTTTAATTATTGCAATTACAGTAGTAATAACAGCTTCCCTCCTATTTATACCTCCTTTTACTCACTTTTTTCAATTTAGTAGCTTAAGTTTTGAGCAATTATTTTTATCCATGCTTACTGGTTTCATTTCCGTTATTTGGTTTGAGATAGTAAAATGGAATACCCGTAAAAAAACAAATAATACTACAATATGACACCGAAGATAATTACCTTAACTGTTAACCCTGCTATTGATAAAAGCACTACTGTAAACGGAATAAAGCCAAATAGTAAATTGCGTTGTGAACAACCTATTTTTGAAGCCGGAGGTGGTGGAATAAATGTGTCTAAAGTTTTACAAAAATTAGGACAAGATTCACTTTGCATGTACCTCGCCGGTGGGTATACTGGGGCTTATTTTAAAACGTTACTATCAGAAACTGGTATACAACAAGAGTGTATTTCGATTAAAGGAATAACGAGAGAAAATTTAGCGGTGACCGATGTAAATTGCCATCAGCAATATAGATTTGGGATGCCTGGTCCTGAAATATCAGAAGAAGAATGTGAGGAAACAATTAAACGGCTAGATAAGCTGCTCACGGAAGGAACATTTTTAGTTGCTAGTGGTAGCCTTTCTCTGGGAATGCCTTTAGATTTTTATGCCCGTATTGCCAAGTTGGTGCTAGCTAAGAAAGCAAAACTAATTTTAGATACTTCTGGAGAACCATTAATCATAGGTGCTCAAGCCGGTGCTTTCCTGATTAAACCCAATCTAGGAGAATTAAGTAGGTTATGTGGAGTAGCTGAAATTTCATTTGCTGACTTGAAACCACTTGCTCAAAAATTTATAAAAAATAATCCATGTGAACTAATGGTAGTCTCGTTAGGTGCTCAAGGAGCATTAGTGATTACTGAAGATTATCACGAACATATAAATGCACCAGTAGTATATCAAAACAGTACTATTGGTGCTGGTGACAGTATGGTTGCAGGTATGGTTTATGCCTTAGCAAATAATAAACCGATCAGTGAAATTGCTAAATTTGGTGTTGCTTGTGGTACCGCTGCGACGATGACTCCTGGTTCACAATTGTGTACTATTGAAGATGTTAATAAGCTTTATAAATTTATAAAGGATCAACCAACAAAAGTCTATTCTTAATGCAAAACGTATGAGCCTAAAGTGTTTTAACTTTTACCGTAAAAATTAATTAAATAGGAGAGCAATTTAAAGTTAGAACTTTATACTTTTTTTTCAATGATAATAATCAGTTTTAAAGTTTTAACTTTGAAAATATGCAAACTTTTGAAAAGAACAGTGCTATTTTTAATCTTCTCTCAGAAGGCGTTTCAGAGGGTATTATCGTTGTAGACAAAAAGCAAACCATAGTTGCCACTAATTCTTCTACTGAGCAAATGTTCGGGTATAAAAAAGACGAGCTTATTGGGCAACCGCTTGATATACTTATTCCTAAAAGATACCATCCTAACCATGATCATCATGTAGATAATTTTATTTCTAAGAGTGAGAAGCGACAAATGGGGCATGGTCGTGAATTGTTTGGTGTCCGAAAAAACGGAGATGAATTTCCTTTAGAAGCTGGTCTAAATCCGTTTGAGATTTACAACACAACGTATGTCATGGCACTTATCATTGACATTACAGACCGTAAAGCAGCCGAAAAAGATTTAAGAATGAGGAGTGAGGCACTACAATCTGCCTCTAATGGTATTGTTATTTCTGATGCGTTAAAACCAGATAACCCTATTATCTATTGCAACACATCATTCCTAACGCTTACAGGATATTCAGAAGAAGAAACTATAGGAAAAAATTGCCGTTTTCTACAAGGTAATGACAAAAATCAAGAGTGTATTACCAATATGCGTAATGCCATTAAAAATGGCAAAAGTTCTCAAGCAATTGTTCGTAATTATAAAAAAGACGGTACTTTATTCTATAACGATCTATACATCACCCCTATTAGAGATAAGTCTGGATTAATCACCAACTATATCGGGATACAAAATGATGTTACAGAACGTGTAAAAACACAACAAGAAAAAGAACATTGGGCTAAGATTTTTAATGAATCTTTAAATGAAATATTTCTATTTGACAAAGAAACTTTACTCTTTTTAAATGCGAATAAAGGGGCGCAAAACAACATTGGATATACCTTAGAGGAATTAAAAAAGCTTACTCCTATAGATATTAAACCAGATTATACGGAGAACCAATTCAGAGAAATATTGATTCCGCTTATTAACAAAGAACAAGAGAAAATAGAGTTTGAAACTACGCACCAAAGAAAGGATGGCACACAATACCCTGCAGAAGTGCACTTACAATTATCTAGATTTGGAGATCTAGATGTTTTTTTAGCTATAATATTAGACATTACAGACCGTAAAAATTACACCTTAAAATTAGAAAAAACCGTTCAAGAGCGTACCAAACAATTAACGGAAGCTTTAGCAAAAGAAAAAGAACTTAACGAGTTAAAAACAAGATTCCTATCATTAGTTTCTCATGAGTTTAAAACCCCTTTAAGTAGTATTTTAACTTCTATTACCTTACTTGCCAAATACACCCAAACAGAACAACAAGAGAAAAGAGATAAGCATGTAAATACCATAAAAAGTAAAGTGCGTTACCTTGATACTATTCTGACTGATTTTTTATCGGTTGAACGTTTAGATTCCGGAAAAATAAATTATGACTTAGATGAGTTTCCATTAAGCAAATTATTAGATGAAGTCATCTACAATGCTAATATGTTACTTAAAACTGGGCAACGTATTAGTTACCCAAGAAATATAGACGATATTTTTATATATTTTGATGAAAAAACGCTAACATTGGCCTTATCTAATCTAGTACATAATGCTATTAAATACTCTCCAGAAAACACCGCTATTGATATTGTTGTAGAAAATAATGAAACAACAATTAATATTAAAGTGGTAGATCATGGTATAGGTATTCCTATAGAAGAACAGAAACACATTTTTAATCGCTACTTTAGAGCGGAAAATGCTTTGTTAACCCAAGGAACAGGAATTGGCTTAAACATTGCTCAGCAACATCTAGAAAACTTAAGTACCACATTAGAGTTCTCAAGCATTGAGAATGAAGGGTCTATTTTCACGATTACCATACCAAAAGATTTAAAATTATAAGCACATGAAAACTATTTTATTAATTGAAGATGACAGAGCCCTTCGTGAGAATACGGAAGAACTTTTAGATCTTGCTGGTTACGCAGTAACCACCGCTCCAAATGGTAAAATAGGAATTCTAGCTGCTAAAGAATTAGTGCCAGATATTATTCTTTGTGATATTATGATGCCAGAAGTAGATGGCTATGGTGTTTTAAAAGCCCTTAATGAGGATAAAATCACAAAACAAATTCCGTTTATATTCCTTTCTGCAAAAACAGAACATAAGGAAATTAGGAAAGGGATGGATTTAGGTGCAGATGATTATCTAACCAAGCCCTTTGAAGAAGAAGATTTAATTAGCGCTATTGAAAGTAGGCTAGCCAAACATGAGATTTTAAAGCTAAATGCAACTGCTGCGCATAACAAAGAAGAAAACTCAGAAGACAGCATTCTGGATTTAAATGAATTGAAGAATTTTTTTGATGATAATGGAGACGAATTGACCTTCTCCCAAGGCAGCATCATCTACAAAGAAGGTAATGCTTCCAACACTATTTTTTTAGTATTAAAAGGAGTTATTAAATGCCATTCTATGGATGAAGATGGGAAACAATTAATTACGTCTTTATACCGAGCAGATGATTTTTTAGGCTTTACATCATTCTTAAAAAATGTACCTTATCAAGAATCTGCTACTGCAATGGAAGATGTTGTTCTTGCCGGTATTTCAAAAGAAAATTTAAAGGCAATTTTAGAAAGAAATCACAATATATCCTTAGAATTGGTAGAATTATTATCAGGAAATATAAAAGAGATTAAACAGCAACTCTTGCAAATGGCTTACAGCTCTGTCCGAAAAAAAACAGCTCAAACACTTTTACAGTTTTCGGAGATTATGAATACCCAAACTAATGATCCTATAAAAATTTCTAGAAGTGATCTAGCTAGTGTTGCAGGTATTGCCACAGAAAGTTTAATACGTACTTTATCGGGTTTCAAAAAAGAAGGTTTAATTGAGATTGATGGTCGAAATATAAAAATAAAAGAACTTAAGGCACTACAATACATCACTTAATAAATTTAAAGAACACTAATTTTACTACGTGATGATATTTATCATTTTTTAGAAACTAATGGCTTTATACTTTTGCGCTTAAGTATTTAAACCATTTAATGAAGCAGATTTTAGTACCTACCGATTTTTCTGAGCATTCCTTTAATGCATTAGAATACACTGTTGCTTTTCATAAAAATACAGCCTGTACATTCTATATCATGAATATTGGTTCTTTAAGTGAATCTGGAATAGTATCTAATGGCTTAGCCTTAAATTATAATAAGGTTGATACACATTCTAAAATGGAGCTTCTTGAAGAAAACATAAAAGAAATTTCAAAAAAACACCCATCAGAACAGCACCAATTCTATGCTTTACAAGAGTTTGGAAATTTTATTGCTATTATTCGTAGAACCCTTCTAGAAAAAAAGATAGATCTTATTGCTATGGGCTCTAAAGGAAATACAAACTTTACAAAAAAATTTATTGGAAGTAATACAGAAGATGTGATCACTAAAGTAGCCTCAAATTTATTAATCATACCCGAAAACACAACATATCAGCCCATAAAAAATATAGCTTTTCAGACAAACTTTAATAATTTCTATTCTTTCGATATCTTAGAATCTTTAACTGAAATTGTTCAGGTATCCAATGGGTTTTTAAATGTGATGAATGTTTTGGTAACTGAGGCATTAAGCATTCCTCAAGAAAAAAACAAACGCTATTTACTTGAATATTTAGATGAAGTTTTTGAAGATAATTATAGTTTTCATAGCTTAGAAAATAAAAATATTAAGGGCGCTACTGAAGACTTTACACGTACCAATAGGATTGACATGACTATCATAGCGGCCAAAAACTTAAACTACCTACAACAACTCTTATTTAATTCTACCATTAAAAAAATAAGTTATAATACAAAAATTCCCTTTTTTGTACTTCATGAATAAGCCTACTTTATTAATTATCTGAAGTATGACATTTGTCATAGGGAATTAGCATATCATAAGATAATTTTGAAGTCATATCTTAAATAAAATGCTATGACAACTGTATTGATCCCAACTGATTTTTCTACAAATGCAATGCATGCTATTTCTTATGCTTTGGATTTATATAAATGTGAACAAACAATTTTCTATTTTATTCACGCCTATGCAGATGAAGTTTATGGAACGTTAAAAAACAACACAGATTTATCTATTTCTGAATACAGAACTAGTATTGAAAAACAGGCTAAAAAACAACTCAGTAACCTAATAACCGATAAACAAGAAAAAAATCACAATCCTAAGCATGAATACAAAGGCTTAGCCATTTTTGAATCTTTAGTAGATGCTGTAAATGATACGGTCAATGAGATCAATATTGATGTCATAATCATGGGCACAAAAGGACAAACAGCCGATAAAAAAATAACTTTTGGAAGCCAAACTGTTCAGGTCTTTAAATATGTAAAATGCCCTGTACTAGCAATTCCGGAAACCTATAGCTACCAACAGCCCAAAAACATCCTATTCCCTACAGATTATAATTTGCCCTACAAACGTCGCGAATTAAAACTATTAAACGCTTTAGCGCATGAATTTAAATCTACAGTTTATTGTCTCCATATCTCAGATTTTGAAACTTTAAGTTTACGCCAGTTAGATAACAAACAATTCCTTGAAGAAAGTTTACCTAATACTTTTTTAAGTTTTGAGCAAACACCCGTAAAAAATAGACTAAATGCAATAATGATAAGCATTGAAGAAAAAGATATAGATCTTCTTGTGATGGTAAATTCTCGACATTCATTTTTAGAAGACATGCTGTTTAGGTCTACAGTAGACAAAATAGGCCTTAAGATACATGTACCATTTTTAGTACTTCAAAATTTATCGCGCTAAATAAAAACCAAACGCATGAAAAACATACTTTTCCCAACAGATTTTTCTGAAAACTCTTGGAACGCTATTGCCTACGGATTATCTTTATTTAAAAAATCTAAATGTACGTTTTACATTACTCATATTAGCCCTGTACTAGCCGCATCTGCAGGGGAAACCGCCATGGTATTACCTCCAGAATTAATTGAAGAAGAGTTACTAAAAGAGAGTTTAAAAAAACTTGATGTGCTCTTACAGCGCATTGAAGAATTGCCATTTAACACAAAGCATATTTTTCATATCTCAGCAAGCTATGGTTTTTTTATTGAACACATAAAAAATGAGGTAAGCAGTAAAAAGATAGACCTAATTATCATGGGAACTAAAGGAGCTTCTGGCTTAAAAAAAATAGCTTTAGGGAGTAATACAGGCAATGTTATTACAAAAGTAAAATGTGCAGTTTTAGCGGTACCAGAGAAAACAACATACCATAAGCCAAAGAAAATAGGTTTTCCTACTGATTATATTATTGATTACAACTTACATATATTATCGCTCTTAAAAGATATTACATTACTAACTAATGCAGCGCTTAATTTTTTACATATTGAGAGTAAAGACGAAACGCTAAGTAATTTACAAACTAAGAATAAGGAGTTTTTAGCCTATTATTTCAAAGATATCACACACAATTTCAGTAACTTAAAAGGGCAACATTTAGACACGGCTATAGATGAATTTACAACTACTGAAAGCGTAGATATGCTAGTTATGGTAGCTAAAAACTTAAATTTTTTAGAGCGCATCTTATTCCGCCCAACTGTAGAAGAAATAAGCTACCATACCAACGTACCGTTTTTGGTTTTACACGAATAAAAAATGAGTACCCTTACTTTGTTTTAATAACAGTCACAATATCATTTTTAGGAAGTACTCCTGATTGCCTCCAAAGTTGTTTTCCATTTTTAAACAACATCATGGTAGGCACCCCTTTTACTTGATATTTTGCTGCTAAAGATTGGTTCTTATCAACATCTATCTTTACAATTTTAACGGCATCACCCATTTCTTCTTTCACTTGTTTTAAAATAGGTGCCAAACTTTTACATGGACCACACCAATCGGCAAAAAAATCAATTAATACTGGTGTATCAGAGTCTATTATTTTATCGAAACTACTTTTCATCGTTCTATTCTTTTTTGAATTATAAATTTATAACATATAGAACAGTAAAGACCTGATATATATCATTCTTTTATAGCATGAAGTTGGGTAATTTTATTCCAACGTAAAATTAAAGCGTCATGAAAAAAATATTGCTTCCTACTGATTTTTCTGAAAATTCCTATAAGGCTATTGAATATGCTTTAAAAGTTTATAAAAACATAAAATGTACCTTTTATCTTTTACACACGTATAATCCAACAGTTTACCAAGCAGAATACCTTATTGGCAGTCCAGGCTTAATTGGTTTAGGAGATGTAATGAGAGAAACAGCTGTGTCCAGAATGGATGAATTAAAAAATAAAATTGAAACAGAACACCCTAACCCTAAGCATACTATAAAAACGCATACAGTTTTTAACACACTTTTGAATGAAATTCTTGAAATGACGACTTCAGAAAAAATTGATCTTGTTGTCATGGGTACAAAAGGAGCCTCTGGTGCCCAAGAAATTCTATTTGGCAGCAACGCCGTTAGTATTATCAAACGCACTAAATGTCCGGTGATTGTAGTACCCGATTCTTTTGAATACGAAGCACCTAAAGAAATTCTATTTCCTACAGATTTTGAAATAACCTATCCTAAAAAAGAAATTGAGGGGCTTTTACAAATTGTAAAACAGCATCAATCACAAATAAATATTATGCATGTGCGAACCGGTAATGAACTTGATATCGTACAAAAGGAACACAAAAAGCAATTAGACCAACTGCTGGTTAATTATGCAACTTTTCATGATGTGCCAGACAATGAAATTATTGCGGCTGTAAATGATTTTCAATTAAAAAAGAAAATTAATCTACTTGTCATGATTCAAAACAAACATACTTTTTTTGAGCGATTGTTCATGGAACCTATCATAAAAAAAATAGGATTCCATGTCAATGTGCCTTTAATGGTAATTCCACAATTATAAAATTATAAAATTATAAAATGAAATCTATATTAGTAGCTACCGACTTTTCTAATGATGCCTACTGTGCGTTGTTTTACGGAACAAAATTATTTAAAGAAACCTCTTGTACATTTTATATTCTCAATGTTTACGATGAGCTTACTCCCCTAAAAAACAAAAGAGCTCCTTTTTTATCCAATAAAAATGAGCTAGGTGAAATTGAAACGCAATCTAATACTGCTTTAGAGAAATTACTTCATAAAATAACCTTAGATACCGAAAATCCTAATCATAAGTTTATTCCGCTTTCTAAAGAAGGTAATCTTTCTAAGAATATAAAAAATGTAACTAAAGAATATGATATAGATCTTGTTTTGATAGGTAGCAAAGGAGAAACTGGTGCTAAAGAATTGTTCTTTGGAAGCAATACCATTCAAATTACAAATACCATTACCAACTGTCCTATTCTAGCTATCCCTAAACAGATAGACTATAAAGCTCCTAAAGAAATTGCTTTTGTGACCGATTTTAAGCAAGGGTGTTCCTTAAATAATATTGAACCTTTACTATTTATTGCAAAGCAAACCAATGCTGCAATAAGAGTTATGCATATTATTGAAGAAGCTAGCTTAGATGCAGAGCAAGAACTCAAATATAAATTATTAGAAAATTGTCTTAAAGATGTTAAACACTCTTTCTCCACGATGAAAGATTTTAATGAAAAAGCACAAGTAATCAATGAATTTATATCAGAAAGAGAAATAGACCTATTCTGTATGGTACATCAAAAAAGAAGTTTTCTTGAAAAACTAATGCGTGAACCTGTCATAAAAGATGTGAGTATGTATGCTAATATTCCATTTCTAATTCTTCCCAATAAGGAATGATAAATATCATGGATAAGTTTCTTTACTCCCGTTAATTTTACTGTATCAACCTCTAATTTGGAACACAATGAACAAACGCATCTTAATTCCTACAGATTTTTCTAAAAATGCCTTAAATGCAGCTCGTTATGCACTAGATTTATATGAAAAGCAAAACTGTGATTTTTATTTTTTAAATGTATTTCATGTAAATGGATATACGACAGACAATTTATCTATACCTGAGCCAGGCAATACAGCATACGATACGGCTAAAGAAGCATCTGAAGCATCCTTAGGTAAACTGTTAGAGGTTTTAAAATTACATAGTGATAACCCGAAACACCATTTTCATACGCTATCTAGTTTCAATTTTTTATCAGAAGCAATGAAAGATCTTATTGCTAAAAAAGTGATCAATTTAGTAGTTATGGGAACTCATGGCGCAACGGGCAGCAAAGCTGTTATTTTTGGTAGCAATACCGTAAAGGCTATGGAGAAGATTAATGCTTGTCCTGTATTAGCAGTTCCTGAAGATCTTAGGTTTGCGCCACTTAATGAAATAGTATTTCCTACAGATTTTAAATCAAGCTTTAAACATAAAGAGCTAAACTATTTAATAGATATCGTTAGAATGCATAGCGCCACCGTATGTATACTCTACATCGGTAAAGAAGAAGAGTTAACCGCTATTCAACAAGAAAACAAACTACATTTAGAAACTCTTTTTAGTACCATAGCATATACATTTCATACCCTAACCGATATTACTATAGCGAAAGGCATTACTACTTTTGTAGATAGTAGAGATAGTGATATGATAGCTTTTATTAACCGAAAGCATTTTTTCTTTGACAGCATTTTTTCAAAACCACTCGTAAAAGAAATTGGCTATAATGCTATAACTCCCATTTTAGCGCTTCATTAATAATACAGCTAAAACCAATACACCTCAAACATAGTATGGATACCCTAAAGACCTTATTTGAACATCCTACCTTTATTAAAATAGGCTCTTTACTGGTTTGGATTATTGTAATTGTAGCTATCATTGGTTTTTTTAGAAAATTACTAAAGAAAAGAATAACCGATTTATCCATTCGTTACAAGGCTCAAAAAGGGATAGAAATTATTGGGTATACCCTTATATTTTTTCTTATTCTTTTATCTTTTACTGTAAAAAACCTTGAAGATTATACCATTATTATTGGGTTATTTACAGCTGGAATAACGTTTACACTTCAGGAGTTGATTTTAAGCATCGCAGGATCATTTTATATTTTCTTTGTACGTATTTATAAGCCTGGTGATCGTATTGAAATTAATGGAATAAAAGGAGACGTAATAGATATTGATAGCATTTACACCACCTTAATGGAAATAGGCGAATGGGTTAGCAGTGATAACTATTCCGGTAGAATTGTAAAAATTAGTAACGCCTTTGTTTTTAAAGGCCCCATTAAAAATTACTCTATGGATTTTCCTTTTGTCTGGGATGAATTAAATATTCTAATTACCTACGAATCTGATTTAGAAGTTGCAAAAAAAATAGTGCAAGAACAAGCAGAACTACTTTTGGCAGATTATACCGAAAAATCTACTGCAAAGTGGAAAGAAATGGTAGAACACTACTATATAGAAGATTCTAAACTAGCACCTTCTATCGCCATCAATTTAACAGATAATTGGGTGGCTGTAAACTTACGTTATATCACAGATTACAAAAAAAGAAGAGCTACAAAGCATGAATTACTTGAATTAATTCAACGAGAAATTAAAGCTACCCAAGGTATTGTAAACTTTGCTTCTACAACTTTACAGTTACTTAAAATGCCCGAAGTAGACGTACAACTAAAAAAATGATATGGAATTTACTATGACCATTGAAGTAACCAAATCTTTCAAATAAAAATTATTGATAAATACTATTGGAATGTTACTATTCCAAAATTAAATGAGACAGCAACACTAATAATATAAGTACAACCACACATGAAAATATTATTTTACAGCAGTAAAGATTTTGAAATCCCATTTCTCGAAAAAGCAAATACTCAAAATCAGAAAATAACCTTCATTAAAGATGCGTTAACCAGTGAGACCGCTTTAAAGGCTGCAGGATACAAAGCTATTTCTATTTTCTCTGGAGATGATGCATCCTCATTAGTATTAGAAAAACTTTGGGATTTAGGAGTAAAATATATCACATTGCGCTCTGCAGGTCATAATAATGTACATTTAGAAGCTGCCAAAAACTACGGTTTTAAAGTGGCTAATGCTCCAGACTATTCTCCTTACGCTATTGCCGAACATGCTACAGCCTTGTTATTAGCTTTAAACCGTAAAATAGTTACGGCCAATGCGCAAGTAAAAGCCTATAATTTTGTTCAGGATAATTTAATGGGCTTTAATTTAAGAGGTAAAACTGTAGGGTTAATTGGCACAGGTAGTATTGGTGCTGCTATGGCAAGCATCATGAATGGTTTTGGTTGTACAATTTTAGCCTATGATATTGCGCCCAATTATGAATTAGAAGCACTATATAATTTAAAGTACAAAAGTTTAGGTCAGCTCTGTGGTGCATCAGATATTATAAGCTTACACATACCACTTACTGAGGATAATCACTACCTTATTAACAAAGAGCGTATTTATTTAATGAAAAAGAATGTAATTATAGTAAATACGGCTAGAGGTGCCCATGTACATACTCTAGATATTATTGAGGCTATTGAAAATAAACAAATTGGTGGCTATTGCACAGACGTCTATGAAAAAGAAGCAGGAACATTCTTTAAAGATTTTTCAAACGAGGAATTAAAAGATGAGACCTTAAAAAAGCTTTTAAGTTTATCTAATGTTTTACTGACTCCACATCAGGGATACATGACCAATGAAGCCTTACAAAATATTGCTGACTTAACATTTGAAAACTTGAATGCCTGGAAGGAACATAAAATAAGTAAGAACGAATTATAGTAGTGCGCTAAATAACTTTCCAAAACCTTCTTTAAGCTTATCACTCCAAGGCCTATTTATAAATTCTGTGTAGGACAAGCTTTTACTTATATGAGCATCATTTAGAAAATCTGTTTTGAGCAATTTTGCAAATGCTTCATCATAAATTAGAGCATTTACTTCATAATTTTGCTCAAAACTACGGTCATCTAAATTTGCTGTGCCTATGGTAGTTATGGCGTCATCACTAACAATAATTTTACTATGTAAAAATCCATCAGGAAATAAGTTGATTTTTACCCCTGATTTTAAAAGTGCTTCAAAATAAGAACGCACACTCCACCCTACAATTTTACTATCTACTTGTTCTGAAATTAGCAAACGGACATCTACACCACTCAAAGCGGCTGTTTGCAAAGCTTGTAAAATTGCTTGACCAGGAATAATATACGGATTGGTGATGTAAATATATTTTTTAGCTTTATTAATAATAGAAAAATAAGTTTGTTCTAAAGAAGCAAAATCATCATCTGGACCACCAGCTACAATTTGCACCAAACTATTAGCGTCGCCTTCTATCGTTCTATCTATCTTAACAGGAGTACAGTCTTTTTGACTTACTAAATACCAGTCCATTACAAAAACATAATCTAAATGTTTTGCTGCTGGTCCTATAATTTGCAAATGCATATCATGCCATTTCCCTAGTGTTTCATCTCCTTTTAGGTATTTATCAGATATATTAATTCCGCCAGTAAAACCAATAAAACCATCTACAACTATGATTTTTCTATGGTTTCTATAGTTTAATGTTCTAAAAAAACGACCAAATTTAAAGGGTAAAAAAGGGTATACCTCTACCCCTATCTCTTGTAATTTAGCCAGGTATTTTTTACTTAAAGAAAAACTACCTACGCCATCATAAATCATCCGAACAGAGACCCCTTCTTTAATCTTCTTAACAAAAAGATCTAAAAAAGTATCTGCTAATTCCCCTTCTTCAAAAATATAATACTGTAAGTGGATGGTTGATTTGGCAGCTTCTAGTGCTTTAAATATAGCTTCAAAAGTAGTTTTACCATCTTTTAATAAATATAAATTATTACCTTCCGTTGGTGGAAAATGTGAATTTCGGTAAACCAAGGTCATGATCCTTTTAAATTGACCACGCATTGCTGCCATATGGGCAATAGTTGGTTTCGGGAATTTAAAGAACCGATCTTTCTTTAAAAGTATCAGCTTATTTTTTCTTCTATTTCTTCCTAATAATAAATACAATAAAATACCTCCTACAGGAACCGTAAATATGGCCAATAACCAACCCAAAATTTTTGATGGCTTTGCTCCGTGTAGTAAGATACTCACCACTAAGGTTAAGGCAATTAATATATAAAGAGTGTATGCGATGTGAAGTCCCAATATCGATTTTTATAATTACTGCTAAGATACCCTAAGTACACTTGGATAGGCTATGATATATATCACATTTTTAAGTACTTTTTTCTAAAAGTTAGGGGAGAACAATTCATATACTTATCAAACTGTCTATAAAAAAAAGGTAGACTTTCATATCCGCATTCATAGCCTATCTGACTCACTTGTTTTTTAGATTCAATAAGCATTTTACAGGCCATGTTAATACGGTATTCATTTAAATAGGTAAAGAACGATTTGTTAAGCGATTTTTTAAAAAATCGACAAAAAGCTTCATTTCCCATTGCTAGTGTTCCTGCAATATCTTCTAATTTTATTTTTGTAGTGAAATTATTGGCTACAAAATCCTGAATTACATCTATTCTTTGGTTAGTCTTACTATTTAAAATAGGAGTAAAACCAGGTGTCACTAGTAATTTATAAGAATCTACAGTACTAATTTCTTCTAGAAGTTTTAAGAACTCTAAAAGTTTCTCTAAGGGCTCATTTGTAATAATTTCATGTAATTTTGGAGCCATCTTTTCAGAAAAAATTGCATGAAAGCAAACACCTTCAGAGGCCCGTTTTAATAATTTTTTTATACTATAAAACTCACTTTTATCTAACCAGTCTACCCCTAAAAGATTTGTATCCCATTGAAAAACTAAAGATTTTACTCCTGAGGTTTTTTCTGAAGTATTTTTCCAACAATGTGGTAAGTTACTACCCAAAAGTACAAAATCACCAGCTTTAAACTGCTGCACGCTGTTTCCTACATAACGTACCCCTTCTCCCGCAACAATATACGTAAGCTCAAATTCTGGATGAAAATGCCATGGTGCATCAAAATCATCACCCTCATACACAAAAGCTCTAAAAGAACTATTGTTTGATGGCCTAATTTTTTCAAATTGTGCTTTCAATGTAAACTATATTTTCATTAAAAATAATCAATTATAACATCAATAAGAAGCAAAATATCAATATAAAGTCAATATAAGCACTTATGAGGTCAATAAAGAGAATTTTTGGTTTGCTAAAAACATAGATTTTTGAAGCAATCAAAACTACTATCTAAAATCATAAATATAAACCACTCATGAAGGAAAGTATTTTCACAGATCCTTTTAAAAAGGCAAGACAGGAAACAGGCATAGGAGAAATGGATGATCAAAATGATCCTGTTGCCATGATTTTAGGGCATAAGGAAGTACGTAGGGCTGCACATCATTGGAAAAGCTATAGTTCAGGAGCTGTTCCTGGCCGTATTGTTATACCGTCCGAAGTAAATATTAGAAGTATTCGGCAAATTCCGTTTGAAGTAGATCCTCCGCAACATGGTGCTTATCGGGAGGTGGTCGAAAAATGGTTTAAGCGACCATTAGAAAAAAAATACGAAGAAGAATTAACCTTACAGATTGAGGCTTTAGTAACAAAGGTGTTGGATCAAGATTCTTTTGAAGTGATTCATGATTTTGCATTGGTTTTACAATCTCAAGCACTCACCTTATTATTTAATGTCTCCTTTGAAGAAGCACAGACTTGGATATCTTGGGGTACCCACGTTTTTAGAAGTAAAGATTCTGCTTTAGATGGCGCAAAAGCAACTGTTCTTTACGATTATATAGACCTAAAATTAGCTGAAAGTAGCTCAAATCCAGGTAAGGATTTTTATGCTGTTTTATTAGCAGCGGAAGTAGATGGTAAAAAGCTAACTGCAGAAGAAGCTAAAGGGGTTCTTATTTTAACCTTTGCCGGAGGTAGAGACACTGTTATTAATGCGGTGACCAATAGTATCGCTTATTTCGCAGAACATCCAAAATCTTTAGAATGGCTCAGAAAAGAGCCAGAATTGTTACCTACCGCGATAGAAGAACTTATTCGTTACTTTTCGCCACTAACGCAAATGGGACGTGTGGCTATGCAGGATACTATGGTCTGCCAACATGCTGTAAAGGCAGATAGCAGAATTTCTCTGTGTTGGGCTTCTGCAAACCGGGATGAAACTGTATTTGAAAATGCTGATGAAGTGGTTTTAGACCGAAAGGCAAATCCGCATGTAGCCTTTGGTTTTGGCACGCATAATTGCCTTGGAGCTACTCATGCGAGGCAAGTAATGAAAGTGCTATTACGCACTTTAATTGCTAAAGTAAAAAGCATTGACATTCATGAAGCTAAGGATAATATAGAAGATCTTGGTGATTTTAAACGTAAAGTAGGTTTTGATTCTCTAACCGTAAAATTCAATAAACTATAAATAATGGCTCAAATAACATTTATTTCAACCGATAATAAAAGCACTGTAGTATCTGGCAATTCTGGCAATTTGATGGAGTTGGCATTGCAAAATAAAATTGAAGGCATTGAAGGGAATTGCGGGGGCGTTTGCTCTTGTGCTACTTGTCATATTTACGTACAAAAAGAAGATTGGACCAAAATAGGTCCGCCAAATGAAATGGAAAGTGATATGCTAGAGTTTGATGATAAAACAACAAACTATAGCAGATTATCCTGCCAAATTCAAGTCACTGATGCTATTGATGGCATTGTTGTTAATGTTGCAAAATAAATTAGATGACAGCACAAAGTTCACAAACGTGTATCATAATTGGCGCAAGTCATGCTGGGGTAAATTTTGCTTTCGCCCTTAGAAAACAAGGTTGGCAGGGTACTATTTTACTCTTTGATAAGGAAGCTACCCTCCCCTATCACAAACCTCCACTTTCTAAATCATATTTAAGTACGGAAGACCATAATAAAATAGATGCCCTATATCCATTAGAAAGCTATACGACAGATAACATCACTTTAAAACTAGGGATTAGTATTGCTTCTGCTAATGCAAAAGAGAGTACCATCACAACCCAAGAAGGAAAAGAATATCAGTATAACTTTTTAGTCTTGGCCACAGGAGCACGACCTTTAATTCCGAATATTCAAGGAATAGCAACTGTCAAAAATATATTCCCCATGCGCTCTATTGCAGATGCTGTGGCAATTAGAACTGCATTAAAAAAATCAATCTCTAAAAAAGTGGTGCTAATTGGTGGTGGCTATATTGGATTAGAAACTGCTGCATCTTTAAAAAAAATAGGCGCAATTGTCACTGTTTTAGAACGGGAACCTCGAGTATTAGCACGAGTGACGGCGACTGAAATGTCTCACTTTTTTGAAAAATTACATCATGATAATGCTGTTGCTATTCACTGTAACAAAAACGTATCCCAACTAGCGCATAAAAATAAAACAAACATCATTAGTTGTGATGATGGTAGTACTTATGAGGCCGATATCATTGTGGTGGGCGTAGGTATTATTGTGAATACAGAATTAGCTGAACAGCTAGGGCTTGAAATAACTAATGGGATAAAAGTAGACAGTACCTGCAAGACAAGTAATACTGCTATTTATGCTATTGGCGATTGCACCAACCACTATAGTCCCCATTATAAAAAAAATATCCGATTAGAATCTGTACAAAATGCGGTAGATCAAGCAAAAATAGCGGCAGCTAGTATTTGTGGTAATGAGAAACACTACAATACAATCCCTTGGTTTTGGTCAGATCAGTATGATGTAAAATTACAAATTGTAGGGCTAACAACAGGCTATAACCAACTCATTAAACGGGTTGAAACCTCAAAAGAGAAAAGCGTTTCCTTTTGGTATTTTAAGGATGATGAATTGCTTGCCGTAGATGCTGTAAACAATGCAAAAGCATATATTCTAGGCGGAAGATTTATTCAATCGAAGCAACAACTAAATAAAGAAAAAATTAAAGATTCAAGTATCGCTATAACCCCTACTAGTTTTTTATAATTAAAATTATGTCTATACAATCAAAAAGTGCTATTGCAAAAGGTGACGGATCATTCTCTATTGAATATGTTACCGTAGAAAACCCACAAGAGGATGAAGTATTGGTGGCTATAAAAGCTGCAGGACTTTGCCATACAGACCATGATTCTCTCCATTGGGGAAAACCTATTATTATGGGGCATGAAGGCGCTGGAATTGTAAAAGCAATTGGTGCTAAAGTAACCACCGTTAAGGTAGGAGATGCTGTAATTTTAAACTGGGCCACCCCATGTGGTAAATGCTTTCAATGCAAAGAAAAAAACCAACATATTTGTGAAAATAATTCGCCCGTAGTGGCCGGTGGAAATGGGTATACGCCAGGACATGCACATTTAGAAGGTACCACATGTAATAACACCCCTATTATACGTTCCTTTAATATTGGTACTTTATCAGAATATACTTTAGTAAAAGAATCTGCCGTCGTAAAAAACACTTACGATAAAATGCCTTTTACGGCTGCAAGTATTATTAGTTGTGGTGTAATGACAGGCTACGGGTCTGCCGTAAACTCTGCCAAAGTAAAAGAACATAGTAGTGTGGTGGTTTTGGGTACAGGAGGCGTAGGATTAAATGTTATTCAAGGAGCAAAAGTGTCTAAAGCATCTAAAATTATAGCCATTGACATTAATGAAAATCGTTTAGAAATGGCGAAACAATTTGGAGCTACACATACTATTCTTGCTCGTAAAAATGACAAGGGACTTTTAGAAGCTGCCAAAAAAGTAAGAATAATGACCGATGGTCGTGGTGCAGATTATGCTTTTGAATGTACCGCAATACCAGCGCTAGGTGCTGCTCCTTTAGCAATGGTAAGAAATGCAGGAACAGCAGTACAAGTAAGTGGTATTGAAGAGGAAGTATTGATAGATATGTCTCTCTTTGAATGGGATAAAATTTATATCAATCCGTTATACGGAAAATGTAACCCGCAAACAGATTTCCCCAAGATCATAACCCATTATAAAAACGGCGACTTACTGCTTGATGAAATGATTACACGCACCTATTCTCTTGATAATTTACAACAAGCTTTTGACGATATGCTATCGGGTAAGAATGCTAAAGGTGTAATTGTTTTTGATTAATTTCAACTAAAAAATCATGACTATATTTAAAACCACAGAAGTATCTAACCCTGATTTTGAAAGTAATAACCTACGTTTTATTACGGTTAAATCATCCAATCTGAAAGGAAGAGGTGATATTTGTGTTTTTGTTCCTCCCAATAAAGATTTGAAAGATGCGCCTATAATTACGCTTCTACATGGGGTATATGGCAGTGCTTGGATATGGGCCCATAAAGCAGGTGTACATTTTACCGCATTACAAATGATGCAAGAAGAAAAAATTAAACCTATGGTACTTGCTATGCCCTCTGATGGGTTATGGGGTGACGGCTCTGCATATCTACCACATTCTGATAAGGACTTTGAAACGTGGATTACCACAGATGTTAACCAAGCCGTCATAGAAAATATAGCGTGTACTAGTAAAACATCTCCATTATGTATTGCCGGATTATCAATGGGTGGGTATGGTGCGCTACGCTTGGGTGCTAAATATCCTGAAATTTATAAAGGACTTTCCGGTCATTCTTCTATCACTACTAAAAGCCAGATGCATTTATTTGTTGAAGAGGATGAAAGCAGCTATAATCAAGAAAACCTGTCCGATGAAGATGTATTTTTATTATTACAAAAAAATAAATTACGCTTACCTCCCTTCCGGTTTGATTGTGGTAAAGATGATATTCTAATTGAACAAAACAGAAGGCTTCATCAACTATTAAAAGAAGAGCATATACCGCATACCTATCAGGAATTTGAAGGAAAACACGAATGGAGTTATTGGCAAGAACACATTAAAGATACCTTGCTATTTTTTGATAGCTTATTAGACTAAGGTATGGTTCCAATCTCATTAAGTTTCCATCCGTCATCACATTTTTCAAATCTAAAATGATGTTGACCTCCTTCATGAAACAAGGTTCGTTCTGTAGTGGTAACTAGAATTTCCCAATAGAAGACCCCATCCAAATCCTGTTTGTAAAAAATAGTTTCTCTTTCTTTTAGTAGCTTTACAAAGTCTGGATTAAAAAACAGATCAAAATCTTGAGCTATAAACCTATCAATAGGCACGTAGATCAAATCTTCATAAATGGTATCATACCATAATGTATCTGTTTCCTGCAATTGGGCAATGTACGCTTGTTCTTCTGTGGTATTCTCTAAACAAGGATAACATCTAATTTTAGTTTTGGATAAACCCTTAAAAGTTCTTCTCTCTTTTTTTTCTACCGCCTTTAAAAATGAATTCCATGTTTTTTTTATCTCAACATCTTGAGGAGTATAAGAGCTACGTTCTTTACCCGAAATATATAGCAGAAGTATACATGGAGCTATTAAAATGTATTTAATACTTTTTATTTTCATATGTATAAGAATTTTATGATTTAGGCACCGCTATTTTCTATGTGCCTTGATAAATTTGGTAGGATCTAGGTATCCTTCTGTTTCGGTAGCGTAACCTGCTCCTACTGGCAATGATACATCATCTCTAATTTCAAAATGTAAATGGGCTAAATAAATACCATCTGCGTTTCCTATAGTTGCAATTTTATCACCCTTAAAAACATATTGCCCCCGTTCTGCGAGCATGGTATCGCAATGTGCATACAAAGATTCTACTACTAACCCATCTGTAGTAGTATGCCATATACGGATTACTTTTCCCCATCCCCCACCAATATCAGCAGCGAAATTAACAAAACCATTTGCCGTGGCATAAATAGGATCTCCTAAATCAGAATTTCCACCTGTGACAGCATTCCAATCATCGCCTAAATGATTATTTGCCCCAAAAGCTTGTGCATTATAATACCCCTTAGCGTTTGGCTTTGCGATAGGAAAATCAAAACCTCTAGCTTTATAAATAGATTTCTGCTTAAAAACTTCTACAATGGTATCTAATCTAGTTTTGAGTGGCTCAACTTTTATAATAGCTTTCTCCGTAGTTGAAGACTGAATGGTGTCCTCCTTCTTTACCTCCTGACAAGAAACCTGAAACACTATGGTTATAAAAAAAAGGATTTTAAAAAAATTCATTGACCTAACTATTGAATGATGAATGGTATACTTGCACTAAAATAGGTATTCTGAAAACTACTAAAGATTAAAGCTAAGTTTAATACCTTCGACAATCATACCTGTTCCTATGATAGCCAAAATAAGTCCCATTAATTTTCCAATAACTGAGATTAAGTTTTCTCCTATTTTTTCTACAATTACGTCACTTAAAACAAAAGCCCAATAGGTCAATAAAATCATCAACCCAAAAATACCAACTACAATACCTATGTGTGTATAACTTGCATTGGTTACAAAATTCATTCCTGTTACGATGGTCCCTGGTCCTGCAAGAATAGGTATCGCTAAAGGCGATATCGCTACACTGCTATCATCCTCCTTATCTTCAGGACTTTGTATCTTAGATTTTTTAGACATCAGCATTTCAAAGCCTACGTAAAAAATTAATACCCCGCCGGTAATTTTAAAGGCTGGAATAGTAATTCCAAAAAGCTCAAAAATATATTTCCCCGCAAAAATAAAGGACACTACAATTATAAAAGCTGTGATTGTAGCTGTCTTGGCAATCTTTTTTTTCTGTTCTTTATTTTTACCTTCTACAAGGCCTAAAAAAATGGGCGTATTTGCTATAGGATTCATAATGGCAAAAAAGCCCATAAATACTGTTAAACTATAAGTAACCAAACTATCCATGTCTCTTTTATTGGTGTTTAACAGCTAAAACTAAGGTATTTTTAAGTAAAATTATAATTACATGTAAACGTTTATCTTGTCTTATTCATATTCCAAAAAAGGTATATCAAAGAATAAATTAATCGAAACACTATATTTAACACGCTTATAGCTTCAGATTTTCATGACGTAAGTAGTATTTGCGTACCTTCAGATTTCTCAAATAGTAACTTACTATTGTAATTAAAGCCATACAAAAACGTACTAATTAGAAAAGAAATAACATGGAAGATACTAAAAAAATAAGACCTTTAGAAAAAGAGATTAACGATAAGAAAACCGCTTTTGAAAGTTCGGCATCTGAAGATAAAAAACAAAAATACGCTGAAGGTATTGCTGCAGTCGTAGCCACCAATATTGTTGGCAAAGCGTTGCAAGTAGGTGAAACTGCTATAAATTTTACCTTACCAAATGCTTTAGGTAAAAAAATTACATTGTTTGATGCGCTAGAAAATGGTCCTGTAATTTTGATGTGGTACAGAGGGGGTTGGTGCCCATATTGCAATATGCAACTGCATTATATGCAAGAGGCATTACCAGAATTTAAAAAACTTGGAGCTAGCCTATTAGCAATTACGCCAGAAACACCTGATAATTCTATTTCTACAAAAGAAAAAAACAACTTAGAATTTGAAGTTTTAAGCGATGTTGATAATGTTGTTGGTTTCCAATATAAAGTTGTTTTTAAACTAACAGATGACGTCAAAGAGATTTATGAAAATGGTTTTGGTCTTAGCAACTTCAATGGGAATGATAAAGGAGAGTTACCCTTAGCTGCTACGTATATTATTGGTCAAGATAAAGTTATCCAATATGCATTTTTAGACGCTGACTATAGAAATAGAGCAGAGCCACAAGACTTACTAGAGCATTTGAAGTAAACTAATTTTCATCTCCAATTAATTTTAATAAAACGCTCGTTTTTCACAAATTCATCGGGCGTTTTATCTAATATTTCTAGACGTAAAGCATCAAGCAATACATCTTTAGAAAAAGAATGGTGCGTTACTAAACTCACCTCTCGTATGGGCTTAGGATCTGTAAACTGAATAATAGTCCCACTATCATTAGCGTCAATTGCCATTTCTGGTACCAAAGTAAACCCTCCGTAATTATCAACCATCTTCTTTAAAGCTTCTATAGATCCGCTTTGAAATTGGATTGTTTTTGTACTTTCTACGTTTCCACAGATATTTAGTACTTGATTCCTAAAGCAATGCCCTTTCTCTAAAAGCCATATATTATCTAGCGTTTCAATTTCAGCTACAGCAATACTTTTTTTAAGCGTTGGAAAATAATTTTTTTGACCATAAAAGATAAAGGGTTCATTATATAGTTTAACCTCTCTTATAAAAGGCTCATTCAAAGGGGTTACCAATATTCCTATATCTATTTCTTTTTTCTGCAGTGCCAAGATAATCTGGTCACTTTCCATCTCCTGTATTTTAAGAATTGTATTGGGATATTTTTGCGCAAAAGCACCTGATATTAGAGGAATTAAATACGGTGATATTGTGGGTAGTACTGCTAAGCGGTATTCTCCTTCTAAATTATCTAGCTCTATACTCACCATATTTTTTAAATCCCTTACCTCGCCCAAGATTACTTTTGATTTTTGGAGAAACATTTCCCCTAAATCTGTCGGTTTTAACGGGAATTTACTTTTATCAAAAATTAAAAACCCTATTTCATCTTCCAATTTCTTTACCTGAATTGTTATTGTAGGTTGTGTTACAAAACATTTCTCGGCAGCCGTAACAAAGTGTCTGTAAGTATCTAGAGCGATCACATATTCTAATTGCTGTAAAGTCATTTTCTAATCATATTAATTTTAGCAATACAAGTATATAAAGTATCAATTTGATTCATCGCTCAAAGTGATTGAATTTTGCGGCATCATTATAAATAAAATTGATACAAAATGAAAAAAACATTAGTTTCCTTGATTATCTTCTCCTACGCTTTAACCGGATTTTCGCAGAGCGATAACATCATAACTACTAACGGAGGAGTACCTGTTGGTGATAACCAGAATTCTAAAACAGTAGGAGAATATGGCCCTGTGTTACTGGAAGATATTTTTCTTGTAGAAAAATTGGCTGCCTTTGATAGAGAAAGAATTCCGGAACGTGTTGTACACCCAAGAGGAGCTGGTGCCTCTGGATATTTTGAAGCCACAAAAGACATGTCTACGTACACAAAAGCTGTATTATTTACAGAAGCAGGAAAAAAAACAGATGTAGCCGTAAGACTATCTACTGTGATTCATGGAAAAGGTTCTCCAGAAACAGCTAGAGACCCTAGAGGTTTTGCTGTTAAATTTTATACAGAACAGGGTAATTACGATATTGTAGGAAACAATCTTCCTATTTTCTTTATCAGAGATGCCATAAAATTTCCCGATATGGTACATTCCTTAAAACCATCTCCTGAGACAAACAAACAAGATCCCAATAGGTATTTCGATTTCTTTTCTAATGTTCCTGAAGCAACCCATATGATTACAAGGTTATGGACCGATTTAGGGATACCAAAAGGATACCAATATATGAACGGTAGTAGCGTTCACGGATACAAATGGATAAACCAAGCTGGTAAGGTTACTTATGTTAAATATTCATGGGTTTCTAAGCAAGGTGAAAAAAACTTAACGGCTGAGGAAGCTACCATCCAACAAGGTTTAGATTGGCAACATGCTACCGTAAGCTTACGTAAAGCTATTGCCGATGGTAATTACCCACAATGGGATTTATATGTGCAAATGATAAAACCAGAGGACCTCCACTCCTTTGATTTTTGGCCTTTAGATGCTACAAAAGATTGGCCTGCCGATAAAATTGAAAAAATTAAGATTGGTACAATGACCTTAAATCAAAATCCTGTGAACTATTTTGAACAAGTAGAAAGTATTGCTTTCTCTCCAGGGGCATTAATTCCAGGCATTGAACCCTCTGAAGATAAGCTGTTACAAGGAAGGTTATTTTCGTATTTTGATACACAGAGACATAGACTAGGTCCCAATTTTCAACAACTAAAAATAAATCAGCCGCTAGAAGCTCCCAAAAATTATAATTCTGACGGTTGGATTAGTGCTGGCAATAAAAGATTTGAAAATCCTGATGTAAACTATCAGCCAAGTACTAAGGCTTCATTAACAGAAGATCCGCAATACAAACAGTCTGAAACTACACTTAAGAATGTAACCATCACACAAAAGAAAATTACTAAAACAAATGATTTTGCTCAAGCTGGGGATTTTTACAGATCACTTACAAAACAAGAACAGGATAATTTAATTAAAAATTTGAGTGGTGATTTGGGGCAAGTAACGGATAAAAATATTCAAAAAACAATGATTGGTTATTTCTACCGAGCAGATAGAGATTACGGTATGAGGATTGCTAAAGCCTTAGGTTTTTCTCAGAAAGATTTTATGAATTAATAATCAACTTTTAAAATAAACAAGATATAAGAGAGGAAGTGTACAAAGCTTCCTCCCTTTTAAAAACAAACGATATGAAATATACACTAGTAATTTTAATTTTAATATTTAGTAGGACCGTGAACGCACAATCAATTTTTGATGCCTCAAGAAATGGTGATTTAGCACAAATTACAGCATTATATACAGCAAATAATGATACTATCAATGCTGTAGACCATCAAGGTTTTACGCCGTTAATTCTAGCTGCCTACAATAATCAGGCAGAGGTGGTTGATTTTCTAATAAACAAAGGATGTGATTTAAATGCACAAGATTTTTCTGGTAATACGGCATTAATGGGCGTTTGCTTTAAAGGATATAGTGCTATTGCAAAGACACTAATAGCGAGCGGTACCCGTGTAAACCAGCAAAATTTTAATGAAGCCACTGCGTTGATTTATGCGAGTACATTTGGTCATACAGAAATAGTTGCTTTCCTACTACAGAACAATGCCGACAAAACCATTAAAGATAATAGAGGAAATACAGCATTAATACATTCTAAAATGCAAGGTAATAACGAAATAACAAAATTATTATCAGCTAAATAAAAGTAAAATCAGAACATATTTTAGTATAAAAAAACCGTTTACCTGAATTTTATGACTTTGAAAGAAATCTACTTCAAATACATATTAGAATTGCTTACCTTATATAGCCATACTATGTATCTTAAATCTAGGTAAAATACATGTCAATAGATTTAATTACTAAAAAAACTTAGCTAAACTATATTTAATAAATACCTTAATTTTAAATCCGTTCCTTTTGTTACCTTTGATTACGCATAATTAAACAAATTAGGGGTAATTAAAATCTAATTTTTAAGTTCATGAAAAAAGTAAATCTACTCTATTTTATTTTATCCATACTTTTTATAGCCTGTGAAGGCGATCAAGGATCAACAGGTTCTCAAGGATCTAATGGTTCTACTAGTTTAATCAATATCACAGATGAAGCTCCAGGAAGCAATTGTGATAATGGAGGTTTAAAAATTGAAACTGGCTTAGATAGTAACGCTAATGGAATATTAGAAAGTAATGAAGTTCAAAATACACGATTTGTGTGTAATGGGATCAATGGAAACACTAGTCTAACCACCGTAATAACTGAGCCTGCAGGGGCCAACTGTACCAATGGAGGAATTAAAATAAATGCGGGTTTAGATGTAAATGGAAATGGAAATTTAGAAGAATCAGAAATTACTTCCTCTGCCTTTATTTGTAACGGAGTAGATGGTGATAATAATGGATTAACTAGAATTACCAATGAAAACGCTGGCGTTACCTGTGCAAATGGCGGTTTAAAAGTAGATTATGGTATTGATGTTAATAACGATGGTGTATTAAATGACCTTGAAGTAGACTATACTACCTATGCTTGTTTTGACCAAAGTAGTAGCTTAAGTCTTATAAATATTACGGATGAACCTGAAGGGTCTTTTTGTGAAAATGGCGGAATTAAAATAGATACTGGACTAGATTTAAATGGAAATCAAGTTTTAGATGATGCAGAAATTCAAATTACAAAATATGTTTGTAATGGAATAGATGGAATTATTAATGAAGAAATTAGAATTAAAATTGTAGAAGGAATTGGAACTGCTGCAACAACAACGAGTAGTACTCCTATACTAATTTCTGGCATAAGCTTTGATAAAAGAAACTTTGATAACATAGATGCTATATTCTTTGAATCGGACCCATATGTAAGTAATAATAGTAATTTTGCCCTAGTAGAACTTTACAACATTTCAGATAATGTGGGTATTAACAATACGTTACTCAGAACCAATAACGTATTCAGTTTAAAAGAAGCACTATTATCAAACGATATTTTTAATGAACTCCCAGAAGAAGAAATTAATCTAGGAATACGATTTAGTGCTGAACTAGATGGAGAATTTTCGGCTAGTGGAATTCCTTATCTTGTATTAAGACGGAGCAATTAAGTTTCAATTAAAAAAAATTAATAATATAATTATATGAAAAAGATAATTTTATCTATCCTATTGATTGGAATAAGCATAGGAGTTAGTGCTCAAAACATATTTCCGTTAAATGGAAATGTAGGTGTTGGAACAGCAAACCCTACTAGTAAGCTTCAAGTTAATGAAGGCGATGTAACTATTTATGGCTTAAACACCTCTAGATATTTACGTTTTACACAAGACAATCTTCAAGGTGCTTTTTTAAATTATGATGGCGCAAATAACATTTTAAATATTGGTGTTAATAATGTGAATACCACGGATGTTTCTAATGATATTAATGCAATTAGTATTGCTCGATTAAATGGAAATGTGGGTATAGGAACCATAAATCCAGATATGAAATTAACCGTTAAAGGTAATATCCATGCTGAAGAGGTTAAAATAGATCTTAATGTACCCGCACCTGATTATGTTTTTAAAGAAGATTATAAACTCAGGAGTATTGAGGACTTAGAAAATTATATCAAAGAAAATAGCCACCTTCCTGAAATACCCTCTGCTAAAGAATTTGAGGAAAATGGGGTAATGCAAGGGGAAATGGATATGAATCTTCTTAAAAAAATTGAAGAATTAACATTGTATATCATTCAACAAGAAAAGAAAATTAACGCGTTAGAAGCACTTGATTCAAAATATATCGAATTAGAGAAAAGATTAGAAAAATTAGAAAATAAAAATTAGAGAGTAATACTCGTTTAGTAAACTAGCTACTTATAAACTGCATCTGACCGCCTTCTTTGGTCGGTTTTTTTTTACAGCAATTTATTCCTCTTATGATAACGCAACCCTCAAAAGAATATACTCTAGCTTTTTAGGGTTTTGCCGTAATTTCATATTAAAAATATAGGCGTTAAAAAAGTAACTGTTAATTTATGAGAAGTAAGCTATTGTGTGCAGAATAATACTCAATTATATGTACGAGGTCTTTGGTAAATCATGAAAATAAATTCTAAAGGACCAAGTCAAGATTTAGAAGTTGTAAGATTTTCTCCTTATTTATGATGTGAATAACTCGTTTATTTACTTCAATAATCTCTTCATCTTTAAATTGTTTGAGGCTCCTCCCCAAGCTTTCCGTTGAAGTACCTATAATATTAGCTAAATCTTCTCGTGTTAAATCAATACCAAGCTCTTTTTGCTGTTTTTTAAATCGATTTTCCAAAATAAGTAAATTAATAGCCAATCTAGAATTTTGATTTTTTTGAGCAAGTACAGCTATGATATTGGCTAATACACCAAATTCATGACCAATATTCTTAATAAACGTTTGTTGTAAAGCAGGAATATTTTGCAAGAGTTCAAGAAATATATTTTTAGGAATAAAATTAACTTCCAAATCTTCCAAGGCTTCACAAGAATCCTGGTAACGCTCCTCTCCAAATAGTGCATGATACCCCAGCACATCTCCTGCTGTATAAATATAAAAAATTTGTTCGGCACCAGAAAAACCTCTTTTAAGTTTTTTTGCTTTCCCCTTTTCAATTTGAAAGATCCCTGTAGGTATTCCTTCTTCATAAAATAAGAGACTTCCTTTTTTTATAAATAAAGGCTCCATTGCATCATATACTATTTTTTTTTCATCAGAAGTCAATATGTCAAAAAGTAGATTACTCTGAAAATCAAATTGCGAATAGAAATTTTTCATGTGACAAATATATACTAAAAACAATATAAAAATATAACATTTGTTATGTTTTAAAATAACATTTATTGTATATTTGTATTAAACTTAAGGTATTGTAAATTATGAATGAAAGTAAAATTAGTCTTATTGACGGCAAATTAAATGTTCCTAACAAACCTATAATCCCATTTATTGAAGGAGATGGTACGGGTCCAGATATTTGGAAAGCCACCAAATTAGTCATAGATACAGCCGTTCAAAAAGCATATGGTGATAACAGAGCAATTAAATGGAAAGAAGTATTTGCAGGTGAAAAAGCCTTTGAAAAAACTGGAGAATGGTTGCCCAAAGAGACTATTCAAAGTATTGCAGAATTTCTTGTTGCTATTAAAGGCCCGTTAACAACACCAATAGGTGGTGGTATGCGATCTCTTAATGTAGCATTACGCCAACAATTAGATTTATATGCCTGCGTAAGACCTGTTAAATGGTATGAAGGAGTACCCTCGCCTGTTAAAGCTCCTGAAAAAGTAGACATGGTTATATTCCGAGAAAACACGGAAGATATTTACGCAGGAATAGAATGGTTGAATGGTACTCCTGAATTGGAAAAAGTAAAGAACTTCCTTATCAACGAAATGGGGGTAACTGCTATACGGTTTCCTGATACCGTATCTATTGGAATTAAACCCGTTTCAAAAGAAGGTACAGAACGGTTAGTGAGAGCGGCAATTGAATTTGCTATTGATAATAAAAGAGATTCAGTAACCATTGTCCACAAAGGCAATATCATGAAATTTACGGAAGGAAAATTCAAAGAATGGGGGTATCAATTGGCTAAAGATGAATTTAATGCAAAAGATTATGAAAGCGGTCCTTGGCAGATTATTACAAAAAATGGACATCAGGTAATTATCAAAGATGTTATTGCCGATGCATTCTTACAACAAATTATACTGAGACCAGAACAATATGATGTTATTGCAACCTTAAATTTAAATGGAGATTATATTTCAGACGCTTTAGCGGCTATAGTAGGCGGAATAGGTATTGCACCAGGTGCCAATATAAATTACAAAACAGGTGTTTCTATTTTTGAAGCTACACATGGAACGGCTCCAAAATATAAAGATCAAGATAAGGTAAACCCTTCTTCCGAAATCCTTTCTGGCGTAATGATGTTAGAATATTTGGGTTGGCAAGAAGCTGCAGACCTTATTGTCAAAGGGTTGAAAGGAGCTATTAAGAAAAAAACAGTAACCTATGATTTTGAAAGGTTGATGACAGGTGCCACGCTACTTAAATGTTCAGAATTTGGAGAAGCTATTGTAAACAATATGTAGCTTCATCAACACAAAAAAAATAACTATCATGATTTAGAATGATTGTAGATGAAAAAAGGAACCAAAAGTTATAGTATTTTAAAATTAAAATGTCCACGTTGTCAAATAGGAAATTTATTTTATAATCCCGGATTATTTGTAGTTAAAGACATCCTAAAGATGCCCGATAATTGTCCTCATTGCAAACAAGATTTTAAGCTTGAGCCTGGATTTTATTCTGCTGCCTTATGGATTAGCTATCCTATTGTACTTCTAATTTTCATCCCATTAATTTCTTTGGGATTAGTCGTAAATAGCATGCATAGCTTTTTCAAATATATATTTCCATTTATTGTACTATTTAGTTTTATGTTACAAATTCCTTTAATGCGTATTGCAAGAGCTATTCTATTGCATATGACCATCACTTACAGGCCAAATGGTAAGATAGAATAAACGCTTAAAAGGAACACGAATAAAATAATCAACGAGTAAGCAATGCGCAAAGAATTTACACCCAAATTATTTTCTCTTTTAAAACAGGGCATCTCAAAAGAAACCTTAACTAAAGATATCCTGTCGGGGTTAATTGTGGGGATTGTTGCTTTACCATTGGCTATTGCTTTTGCTATTGCCTCTGGTGTTTCTCCCGAAAAAGGGATTTTAACTGCAATTATTGCAGGTATCATTATTTCTACTTTTGGAGGAAGCAGAGTTCAAATTGGAGGACCAACAGGTGCTTTTATTGTAATTGTTTATGGTATTGTGCAACAATACGGCACAGACGGACTTACCATTGCTACTTTTATGGCTGGTTTTATTATTATTGGCTTTGGTTTAGCTCGACTAGGAAATTTACTAAAATACATCCCCTATTCTCTTATTGTAGGTTTTACAAGTGGTATAGCTCTTATTATTTTTTCTACTCAAATCAATGATTTTTTCGGACTTCATATTGAAAAAGTTCCCGCTGATTTTATAGATAAATGGATGGTATATTTTAGCAATTTTGACCGTATAAACTGGTATGCTATTGCTATTGCTATCGCCACTATATTTATTACACTCTATTTCCAAAAATTAGTTAAAAAAGTCCCTGGATCTATCGTTGCCATACTATTATCTACTCTAGCTGTGGTATTGTTTGATATTCCTGTGGATACTATTGAAAGTAATTTTGGGACAATTCCCAATAAATTAGGGCTCCCCCATGTTCCAGAGGTTAATTTCGAGACGATTAAAGCGCTTATTCAACCGGCATTTGCCATTGCCATATTAGGGAGTATCGAGTCTCTCCTTTCTGCTGTAGTGTCGGATGCTATGATTGGCGGAAAACACCGTACAAATATGGAATTGGTAGCACAAGGAGCGGCAAATATAATGTCATCTCTCTTTGGTGGAATTCCCGCTACAGGCGCTATAGCGAGAACAGCTACTAATGTAAAAAATGGAGGACGAACACCTATTGCAGGTATCGTTCATGCTATAGTCTTATTAGCTATTATGCTTTTATTTGTTCCCTATGCAAAATTAATACCTATGCCATGTCTTGCTGGGATTTTAATGGTTGTAGCCTACCACATGAGTGAATGGAAACAATTTAAATCTATTCTAAAAGGCAATAGAATGGATGTCATTATTTTACTAACCACGTTCTTTCTTACGGTAATCTTTGATTTGGTTATTGCCATAGAAATTGGAATCGTTTTATCCAGTTTTATGTTTATGAAAAGAATGAGCGAATCTGTTAAGATTAAAGGATTTTCATCCGAAATTGGTAATGATGAAGATCTTTTTGACGAAGAAATGCTAGATATTCCTAAGGGAGTTATTTTATATGAAATTAACGGACCTCTATTTTTTGGAGCAGCCAGACAATTTCAAGAAACCATTACCAATACACATTTTCAGCCTAAAGTAATTATTATAAGAATGCGCTACGTTCCATTAATAGATGCTACAGGATACCAGAGCATTAAAGAAATAATAAAAACCTATAAGGCACGGAAAATAAAGGTTATAATTTCCGGTGTTGGAAAAGACTTGAGAAAAGATTTTGAAAAAAACGAAGTTTTTTTATGTATAGAAAGCGAACTTGTTGTTGAAGATATACATACCGCCATTAAAAAAGCTAAAGAAAATTTATAAGGAATTACTTAATAATAAAAAGAGCAGGAAGGCTATATCCTAAATCATAGTCTTCCTGCCTTATTTATTCATTATATTTTTTGAGTAATACAGCGGCACAATGGCCTCCGAATCCAAAATTGTTACTCAAAGCATACTCCACAGTTTTACTTGTTTTCGCTCCAAGTGTCACCTTAAAACCTGGAGCGATTGCAGCATCCATTACTTTTGTATTCATGGTGGGTGGAATTAAATCTGTATGTATTGACAAACATGTAGCTATAGCTTCAATGGCACCTGTACCCCCCAAGAGATGTCCTGTCATAGACTTTGTTCCGCTAATACTAATAGTGTCCAAACTATCCTTAAAGAGCGTTTCAATAGCTTTTGCTTCCGATAAATCTCCAGGACCTGTAGAAGTAGCATGTGCATTAATATAATTCACCTCTTTTGGTAAAATTCCGCCTTCTCTTAACGCTTCTTTCATAGCCAGATATGCACCTATTCCTTCAGGATGGGTATTGGTAATATGGTAAGCATCGGCCGTCTCCCCGCCACCAATAATTTCAGCATATATTTTAGCATCTCGCTTTAGTGCGCTTTCCAAACTCTCTACCACTAATGCACCTGCACCCTCACCAAGAACAAAACCATCACGGGTCTTGCCAAATGGTCTAGATGCTGTTTTAAAATTTTCATTGTTCGTAGATAAAGCTTTCATAGCATTAAACCCGCCAACGGCAGACTGGTTGATAGGCGCTTCGGAACCACCAGATATAATGATATCTGCTTTTCCCCATCTAATATAATTAAATGCCTGAATTAGGCCATTAGTGGAAGAAGAACATGCGGTAACTGTACACGTATTTACACCTCGTAAACCATATTTAATAGAAAGAGAACCCGCTAAACTATTTGCTATGATTTTAGTAATAAAAAAGGGATTAAATCTTGGATTAAATTGATCTTGACTAAATGCTATGATATCTTTCTCTATGGTTTCAAAGCCACCTATCCCGCTGGAAAAAATGACGCCAATTCTATCGGTATCCAATTTCTCAAAACATAAATTAGCATCTTTTATCGCTTCATCTGCGGCTATCTGGCCATATTGATTAAATCGGTCTAATTTTCGACTTTGCTTTTTATCAAAATAATTTAAAGCATCATAATCCTTTAGCTCACAAGCAAAATCTGTTTTAAATTTTGTGGTATCAAATCGGGAAATTTTACCAGCTCCCGACACCCCATTAAGCAAATTATTCCAATAGCTTTTTACATCATTTCCTATAGGAGTGATAGCCCCTACTCCCGTTATTACTACTCGCCTCATCTTAAAATATTTTATAGATTATTAAATAGTCATCTCAACCTTTTGTTTGTAATGACCATCAACCAATTTTAATTTTATTTCACTGAAAACGCTTATGGTCCGTTCAACATCTTTTAAAGTATGTTCTGCGGTTGGAATTAATCGTAATATAATCATCCCTTTTGGTACCACAGGATACACAACCATAGAGCAAAAAATATGGTGATTTTCACGTAAATCACTCACCAAGGCTGTGGCTTCATCAATGGTTCCGTTTAAATATACCGGAGTAATTGGCGAATTTGTATTGCCTATATCAAATCCTGCATTAGTTAATCCTTTTTGTAAGGCTTCTGTGGTTCGCCATAAACGTTCTCTTAATAGAGGTCGTGTACGTATTAATTCAAGTCGTTTTAAAGCCCCAAAAACCATGGGCATAGGCAATGCTTTCGCAAATATTTGAGACCGCATATTATATTTAAAGAACATAATTGCTTCTTTAGTGCTTGCCATAAATGCGCCTATTCCCGCAAATGATTTCGCAAAGGTGCCAAAGTAAAAATCAATGCCGTCCTGCACACCTTGTGCTTCACCTGTTCCTGCACCTGTTTTTCCCATACAACCAATGCCATGTGCATCATCTACCAATAATGAAAAGCTATACGTATCTTTTAAAGCTATAATTTCTTTAAGTTTCCCTTGATCACCACGCATACCAAAAACTCCTTCGGTAATCACTAAAATTGCCCCATTGGTTTTTTCTACTATTTTTTGAGCACGACGTAATTGTTTTTCACAATCTTCAATATCGTTATGTTTAAAAACAAAACGTTTCCCCATATGCAACCGTGCACCATCAAGAATACAAGCATGAGATTCTGCATCATATACAATAACATCATTTCTATCTACCAAACTATCAATTATAGATACCATCCCTTGATACCCATAGTTTAAAAGGAAAGCATCTTCTTTACCTACGAACTCAGAAATTTCAGCTTCAAATTTTTCGTGGAGCTTTGTATTACCGCTCATCATTCTCGCTCCCATAGGATAGGCTAGTCCATAACGTCTTGAACCTTCGTTATCGGCTATTCTTACTTCTGGATGGTTTGCTAAGCCTAGATAATTATTTAGACTCCATACTAATTTCTCTTCACCATTAAACATCATTTTATTACTTATTTCCCCTTCAAGTCTTGGGTACGCATAATACCCATGAGCATAGTGTGCATGTTCACCTAATGGGCCAAGTCGTGTTTGTAGTTTCTCAAGTATATTCATAAATTATATTTAAAAATTAATCGGAATGTTCTTATCTTATTTGATTTCAAATAAATGGGTAATCATGGCTTTTTAATAGCTAGCACTTAATCAAAACTTCTTTTCCCAAAAATTAAGTTTACCATCAAAAGCTGTTAGTTCTAAATCAAAACCTTCAGGAATTTCTAACCAATCACTCCAATACGTAACAAGGCGTGTTCCTACAGGAGTTTTTTTTAATTGATTTTTCACGTATTCTGAATATGTAAAATATAATTTTTCCTTAAGAGGTATCGCTGTATCAATGGCAAAAAAATTTCCCATATTTTCATAAAAAGAATTATAAAAATAAAAGGAATCATACTGCGAAAAAGAGATTTTTGTAATGTTAGAATGAATAAATTCTACATTTTTTATGTGATGTGTTTTCGCAATTCTTTGAGACAGCTTTACAAGTCCCTCTCGTTGCTCCACACCATAGAAAAGACCATGTGTGGAAGCGGCGCCTACCAAACAAAATTTTCCTGCCCCAGAGCCAATATCTAAAATTTTACATTTTGGCTTAACGACCAAATAATCGGCCGCCAATTTGGCTACTTCCACTGGTGTCCAATGACATTCAGAAAGCTTTTTTATGGGTAGAGGATAAAGCGTATTGAAAAGAGTATCTTCTATATCAATTTTTAATTGTAAATTTTTAAATATCATTTTGTCAACTGTATATACTCTTCAAAAGTTAATAAGGAAACAGTATCTATTTTTGCGGTTAAAATAGCAAACCAGTATTTATAAGGGGCCGTATTCACGTATGCGGTATACTTCTGTAAGCCGCTATTTTTCTCAATAATTTTACAATCAAAGGGAGCAATTAAATGGAACGTATCATTGGTTCCATAAACAACACCCCAAGTAGCTCCTTTTTTTAGAACGTTTTTATTCTTACTTAGTTCAATAATATCAATAACACCTATTTCTTTTTGACCAAAATCGGTTATCCCTACACAAAAATCATATAGCCCTATCTTCTGTAACCAAAGATGATGTTTTGTATAATAGATATTTTTAGGAACCTGCATCATCGTTTCTATATTTTTGAAATAGTTTTTAGATCTAGGTAATTGATATTACTTTCGTTGGCTATTCTTTATTTTTTTTTGTGTTTTCGGACATAGAACGTCGCTATAGGTGCAATAAACACAGCAATCATTTGTATTATTTATTCCAAAAACAGTATTACAAGAAACACACTTACTATTAATATGCTTGCCTATCTGTGGCATTTTTTGCTTGTATTTAGAACCGCAAACAGGGCAGTTCAGAACAGCTTCTCTATTAATTTTTGACATTTTATATCCTTTAATTTTTTGTAACTATGTGCGGTATTCTAGAGCGGATTTCGTAGTTTACAAAAGATTGATACAATAGTTTATTTGTGGAGTACAAAAGTAGTCGACATAAAACAACCCTGGTTGACTGAAGTCTTGATCAAAATTGATTTAAATCAATTTTTAAATTAAAAAGTAAATTAAGATTTAACTTTGTTGCTCATTTATGATAGCTAAATTCACATTCAATAGTCAATATATTTTAAGCGAATTACCTTCACAGGATAGGGATTTCCTTGAAAATATAATGGTTGATAAAAAGTATCGTAAAAACCAGCCTATATTTACGGAAGGTACATTGCCCTCTGGTATTTTCTACTTACAGAAAGGTAAAGTTAAAAAATATAAAATGGATAATGATGGGAGAGAACAGATCATATACATTTATAATGCTGGCGAGTTTTTCGGTTATTCTTCGGTATTAAGTGAAAGTAGTTACGGAGATACAACAGTTGCTATAGAAAACGCTTTAATCTCATTTATAACGATAAATGATTTCAATGAAATATTAAAAAACTCTTCTTCATTTTCTCGATTATTATTAAAAAGCTTAAGCCATGAATTCAGTGTGTTAGCAAATCTTATGGCCGTTTTATCTCAACGTACTGTAAGGGAGCGTGTAGCTCTTAATCTACTAATCTTACACGACAAATATAAAGTTGATGATATGCCTAATACATACATTTCACTTTCTAGATCTGATTTAGCAAATATGGCTGGGACAGTAGTTGAAACTTTGGCTCGTGTACTTCATGATTTTAAACACGATAAGCTCATTGCTACAAACGGACGTAAAATTCAGCTGCTAAATATTGAAAGCCTTGTTCAAGTGGCCAATTTTTATTGAGAAACTTCTTTTTTTTCTTTAAAAAAATAATGTTAGAAGATAGCTATCTTTCATAGCGAATATAGTGCTGCTGATACTCGTAACAGGAAGTACTTATATTTCTAAATTTATTTTTTTTCAAATTAAGGTCTAAGTAGCACCCAGGGTATAAATTTACTGTCATTTCTATTTTTTTTATTTCGATAAGGCTCACTATTTTTTCCTGAGTAAATATTTAAAGGCTTGCTAATTAGTTATCGCTCAATTCCCTTTTATTTAGTATGACCTAAATCATAGTTTCGGATAAGTCACTACACTACTTTTATATCTTGATTAATCCTATTGATGCATATCACTAAAGGTGACCTAAATTAAAACGCATTCTAATGAAAAATTTACATACAATCCTTAATGAGATTACCCAACTTACTACAAATATTGAAACCAATTACCCAGAACTCTATCGCTCATTAGATGAGAACCCGATGACCTTACCTGACAATGCCCATCCTCATATGGACAAAATAGTAATGAAGGAATATCTTGAAAGCCTTAAGGAACTATTAGAACATTACTTAGAAGAAGAAAAAACAAAGAATAATTAGTTTAAAATCAAGATTATGGGTGAAATTGCTACGTCAAAAAGACAAATTACCTTATATTACAATCCAGAATCCACACGAGGTAAACAAACCTTGGCCTATGCCAAAGCAGAGGGTTTGAAAATTCTAGAAATAGATATTTTAAAAACAAAACTAACAGGCACCCAACTAGTAGAACTTGCGGATCGTTTACATCTAGAGGTTGCCGATCTTGTAAATCAAGATCATACGTCTTATAGAAAGCTCTTTGAACACCATACTTTTTCTACAGATGATTGGATAAAAATGATCCAGCACAATCCTGAAATTATGATGGAACCCATAGCGCTACGTGGTAATAAAACTATTTTCATAGAAACACCAAGCGACATCATTAAGATATAAGAATTTGTTTTTGTGGGTTGTTAAAATTAAAAACATACTGATGTAAATTAGAAATGTACGCATCCACATGAAGTTAGCTTTCTGCTTTAAATGTAAATAAATAGGTGTTGAAAATACTATATATAACAGAGACAGGAGTACATTAATAATCACTCTTAGAAATGACGATCAAAAATATCCCTCAAGAATCTGGAGCACCGGGAGCACCGGGAATGGAATCAAAATGGAGTTCAAGTGCTAAATCGGGTATCGGTAAGGCGTTAAATGCATCTTCTAATGTAACACTAACCATTAGTCACGGTATTCTAAACGAAGCGTATTACCCACAAGAAGATATTGCATGTATGCGCGATATGGGTTTCATTGTTACTGATGGTCATGAGTTTTTTTCTGAAGAGAAAAGAGATACAAGACAAACCATTTCAACAATTGAGAATGGCATTCCTGCGTATAAAATCATTAATTATGACACTTTTGATAAATATCAAATAACCAAAGAAATTATTGTCGACCCTTTTAGAAATAGCATCTTACAACAGGTAACTTTTGAACAGAAAGACAAGAATCTCCCCTTACAGCTTTTCGCTCTCTTAGCCCCACATTTAAATAATGAAGGTTCCAACAACACTGGTTGGATAGGAGAATACAAAGGTGTTCCTATGTTGTTTGCACAAAATGGAGCTATCGCTTTGGCTATGGCTTGTTCTGCAAAATGGCTGAAACGCTCAGCGGGATATGTAGGAACATCTGATGGCTGGACTGATATTAGGCAACACGGAATAATGAGGTGGGAGTTTGACCATGCCAATGATGGGAATGTTGCGTTAACAGGAGAAATAGATCTTTCTGATCAAGATTTTGTAGTAGCAATAAGTTTTGGAAGAACCCATCTGGAAGCTGCCAACCATGCAAGAGCAAGTCTTTTAGATGGTTTTGACACTGCAAAAAGAAGATATATTGAGGAATGGAAAAACTGGCAGGAATCTCTCTACAAACTTCCTGCTCAGAATTTTATGATTAGCGCAGCAATGCTGCGAATGCATGAGGCTAAAAATTTCCCTGGCGGTATTATTGCCAGTCTTTCAATTCCTTGGGGAGAAACTAAAGGCGATGCTGACAAAAGTGGATACCATGTAGTATGGCCACGAGACTTAGTAGAGAGTGCAGGTGGTTTTCATGCCCTAAAAACTAAAGCTGATGTTTCTCGTATTGTAAATTATTTAATGTCTACCCAAAATGCAAATGGTAGTTGGCCACAAAACATGTGGCTACATGGAGAACCCAACTGGAACGGCCTACAAATGGATCAGGTTGCCCTACCGATACTGGAAATGCTCAAAGGGTATTTACGGAATACTATAGGCAAGCATCGAATGACTAGATATTGGCCTTTAGCTAAAAAAGCCATTATATTCCTATTAGTAAACGGGCCATTTACACAACAAGATCGTTGGGAAGAGGAAAGTGGTTTTTCTCCCTTTACCATTGCAGCAGAAATAGCGGCACTACTTGCTGGCGCAAAACTTGCAGAAATTAATGGAGAAAAAGACTTTGCCATATACTGTAGAGAAACTGCTGATTGTTGGAATGAAACTATAGAATTTCGCACCTATGTTACGGATACTCCCTTAGCTCGAAAAATTGGTGTGGAAGGATATTACATCCGTATAAACCCGTTTACCAATATACCTGCTTCCGAACTTGGCAATAGGACAATGGAATTGAAAAATCATCATTATGGTAAGGGAACAGTAAAAATTAATGAACTGATAAGTGTAGATACTTTGGCCTTAGTACGGTTTGGGATACGTGATCCCAATGATCCTAAAATATTGAACACCTTAAAAGTAATTGATGCTCAGTTAAAGGTTAACACCCCACATGGTCCCTGCTGGTACCGCTATAATAATGATGGCTATGGCGAACAAAAAGATGGAGATCCGTATGATGGAACAGGAATAGGCCGCCCATGGCCTCTACTTTCTGGAGAAAGAGGTCATTATGAAGTAGCCGCAGGTAATATAGAATATGCCAATACTCTTTTACAGGCTATGGATGGCTTTGCTAATAACGGCCTTTTGCCCGAACAGATTTGGGATACCCACGACATCCCTGAAAAAGGGCTGTACTTTGGTGAGCATACGGGTTCTGCAATGCCGCTTACTTGGGCACATGCAGAATATATAAAACTCTGTGTTTCCATACATGATAAAAAAGTATTTGACATGCCTGAACAGACACAAGAACGTTATCTCTTAAAAAAGAAAATAGCTAAATTTCAAATATGGCGTTTTGATAACGGAATAAAAACAATCCCTAAAGGAAAAACCTTGAGAATTGAGACCTTTGCAGCATGCACGATTCATTGGACAGATAACGATTGGAAAACAACAGCCATAAAAGAATCTAAGAGTTTAACTATTGGCGTATTTGCAACGGATATTAAGCCTGAGAATAAAGAGTCTAGCTCATTACAATTTACATTTTATTGGAAAGAAGCAGACAAATGGGAAGGAAAAAATTATTTGGTTAACATTGACAATAGCTAATTTCAAAATAATCATAGCCTATCTATAAAAAAAATATTTTATTAAAAATTAGATTAAATAAAAAAAGTAGGCAGTTGTAGCTTTTAATTTTCTACTCCTCCCTACTTTTTGGTAATTATTGTAATAAACATAAAATATTAAGCTCTTTTATGATGATTTAAAATTTTGCCTTTGGCATTAGTATGAACTCTTATTTTCTTACCATGATTTTCAAGTACAATTCTATAACGTTGTTTTTCTTTACTATTCTTATATTGAACCATAGTATAGGTATCCTTTGCATAAGACCAACCTGGATAAGCCTTTGCTAATGAATGACGCACTGCTATAGGTAAGGCTAAATCCTTTAGGTGCTCGGTAGTATTTAGTAGATTACCCTCGCTATCATAAGTAGCAGTCATTTCATTCCCGTTACCTTTAAGAATAACTTGAAACGTATCATAATCTTCTAAAGATTCAATATTAGGGTTAAAGTAAACATCTCCTTCTACATACTCAACAGGTACGGCTTCATATTCTAATATTGCGTAATCTGGAAAATCTTCATCTATAGCTGCTACCACTATTTCAGGTACATCTTCTACTTTTATTTTTGCTCGATAGAGCATGTCTTGTGCGTAGCTCTGGAATGCAAACCCCAAGAGTACAACACTTAAAATTGTTGTTTTCATGTTTTAAAATTTTGATATATTAATTTCAGTTAAAAGTCTTTATTTTTTTTATGATTGATTAAGCAGGTACAGTTTCTCCGGAATGAAGATGAACTTCTGTGGTAGCCGAATCTGACATTATTTTTTTTGCTTGCTCCAAATCTTTAGAAGTACCATGAGCAATAACCAAGAATTTATCAGCCTTTAAAGCCGTCTCATAGCGTATAACACTATCTTTTGGTATTCCTACACCAAACAAAGCAGCTCCCAAGGCAGATAACCCTCCAACAATGACGGCTCCTTCTAGACCTCCAATCAATGACGATACAATAGGACCCGCTAACATTACTGGGCCAAGACCTGGTATTAGAAAAAATCCTGCACCAAAAATAAGACCCCAAATTCCTCCCCAGAAAGCACCTGCTGATCCCCAACTTTTCATTCTATCATCAGTATTGTAAAACCCAATAACCTTATCCTCTTCGTGATAATCCTTACCAACGATAGAAAGTTTTTTCATATTAAAACCTGAGTCTTGTAATTCCTTAACTACTTTTTCGGCTTCATTATGCGATTCGCATATAGCGACAGTAACTCCATTTTTCATATTATATGTATTAATTAGTTAAACTTAAATTCTAAGTAAAATTATGGGGACTACATTTCGCACTATGCTACTTTTGTAACAGTTCTCTTTAAATGCTCTAATTTTAATAATCAATTAACAGTAATAATGTCACTGCGCTCACCTCTTTAAAAATAAAAAATAGATTGAAGGTTAAAAGTCTCATATCCAGTACACAATATAATTAGTTACCCGTGGGTACTCTCTTTTGTGAAGAAGGTAAAATCTTATAATTTCAGGTAATAGATAGCTATTCTGATTGTGTATTTAGAATTATACCATGTTTCTTTAATGCCTACTTTTTTGTTGATTATTCCTAGAAAAAAAATAAGACCTAAGTGCAACAAAAGTAACACTACTTCTCTTTTAACTTACCTAACTTTAGCTTAGTATTAAGTCCTAGCTTAAGGACATAAAACATCTTCTATAATTAATTAGAGCGCGTAGACTTAATAAAACTAAATTAATAAACATTAAAAATCACTAGTATGATCCATGGAATTAATGAGCGCGACCAACTTGCAAGATTGCACGATCGCCACAAAAAATTATCACTTGATGTATATGATCATTTAAATGATCAAGAGGAAAAAGAAATGTTAGAAGCACATAAAGAACTAAAGAAAACAGAAAAGGAATTGGAAGACCTGCAAAAAAAATTATACCCTAAGAAATAAATACTAAAGTTAACGAACACGTTATGTTGAAGTATAACCTTTCTAGCTTGCTTCATTAATATTTTTTTTATAAAATTTCCTTACTTAATAATAGGAGAACTATTGGCTCTATTTTTTACCAAAATTATTGGGCGAATAGTTTAAAAAACACAAATCAATTACTTTGTTAACCTAACAATTACTTTTTCTAAAGTTAGTCCTTGTACAATTATAGAAAAAATTACGACTAAATAGGTAATGGGCACAATATTATCCCATGAAACTTCCTTAGGTAAAGAAAGTGCCATCGCTATAGAAATACCACCTCTTAGTCCTCCCCAGGTCATTATCAAAGAAGTTTTTGCATCAAAAGGCAACCATTTCTTCAGTAGTACAACCAAAGCACCTACCGATAGAAAGCGAGACAATACCACGACAAAGGCAGCTAATACTCCCACAATCAGAAGTTGTCCTGTAAAAGGAATCAACACAATTTCCAAACCAATCAGTACGAACAAAACCGCATTTGACAGGATATCTATCAACTCCCAGAATTTATCTACATAATCTAGAGTATTCTCCTTTTTCTCTTGGCGATAGGTTTTATTTCCTATGATAAGTCCGGCTACAACCATACTAATAGGGCCAGAAACTCCAACCTTCCCAGCTAAGGCATAGCCACCCATTACCATACCTAGGGTAATAAGAACTTCCGTTTCATAAGAGTTAATTTTTGAAATTGCTCTATGCGTCACACGCCCTAGCACATATCCAAAGAGTAACCCCCCTCCTATTTCAATTAAAAAATTTTTCGTGATACCTATTGGATCAATACCATCTAAGTTACCTGCATTGGCAAATTGTAATAAGGTCAGAAAAACAACGACTCCTACTCCATCATTAAAAAGACTTTCTCCAACAATGGTGGTCTCCATAGATTTTTTAATGCCAATTTTCTTCAAAATACCCATAACCGATATGGGGTCTGTCGGAGAAATTAAGGCCCCAAATAGTAAACAATGCATTAATGGTAAAGGCATACCGATACGTTCCAATACCCAGAAAAAAATACCTCCCACCAAGGCTGTAGATAGCAACACACCGAAACTAGAAAAAGCTACTATTTTCCATTTTTGTGATTTTAGCTCATTAAAATTTACGTGTATTGCTCCTGCAAAGAGCATAAAACTCAATAAGCCTTCCATCAATAATTTTTTAAAATCAATTGTTCCTACAATATCTTTCTCAAATTTAATTAGATCGGGAAATAGTTTTGATAGCCCAAGTACTCCCAAGGAAAAAAGGATGGAAATAATCATAGTCCCAATGGTTGTCTGCAATTTTAAGAACCTAGAATTAAGATAGGCAAAAATGGAAACTAGTACCATCAGTATACTAATAATAGTAAATAAATCCATGTATTAAATTAAGCTATAAGCATTTATACTAGACTGATTAAATTTATCACATACATTGAATTCTTATTCTTTTTCGGTGTACTTAAAAAGCAATAAAAACTCCCTTTAACAGCGGTATTGAATCAAACTATTTTTTAAAGTAAAAAGGAGTCCAACAACCCCGAATCTTACTATTATTATCCTAATTATAAAAATCATTCCTGCACAAGGAAAGTTGAATATTTAAACAACAATCCTTATACAGGAACGAATTAGGCGGCAATCCGTACGATTACACAAGTAAACAAGCAATTAACCTAAAAAAATGTAGTTGCCGTATTTTATTTGTTCATACACTATACGACCCTTTAATTATATAGGAACTGCCTTTATTTTTGTTCCTATGATTTATATTGTTTCAAAATGACTTTTCACAAAGGCATTTTTTTCATTATCCGTCATTTTATCTGCTGCTTCGATATCAATTTTTACATCTTTAAAATGTAAATTTTTATTTAAGTAATTGTGTAATTCTACTTTTGCATTTGTTGGTCCAAATAAAAGTACGTGAGTATATTTTAAAATTTTAGCTCCAATTTCTTCATAATATTCTTCTTGCATTTGCTGTCTTTTATTATGCATTAAACTTTCGCTTTTAATTAAAGCATCTTCCTTTACATCTGTCGTGAATTTTGAGACAATTATGCGGCATTCATCTTTTGAATTTAAATCAATTAGGTGTGCCGTTGCATGATCCATCCAAATTCCTAAGTTGTTATTTGTTTTCATAAATATAGGTTTTAATGTTTTTTTAATTTTCCAAGAATGCTTTCTACAGCGGTTTTTATTTTATGAATAGCACCTGTTAATGCAAGATCCATAGTCTCTGCTTGATTGGTAACAGCAATGGGCTGCCTACCCTCAAGTCTAGCTTCTATTAAACATGAAATATCATTAAATCCATCCTTTTTCCCATTTTCATCTTTTAAGTGAACTTCTATTCTAGTAATATGAGATTCGAACCTTTTTAAGGCTTCTTCAATTTGAGATGTAAAAAAATCTTCCGTTCTTTTTTCTCCAGAAATATTCTTGTCTGTATTTATTTGAATTATCATTTATTATAGTTTTTAATGTTCTTATTCTTATGTTTTTATGAAACCATTTAAAGCATCTAAATATTCTTTTAGTCCCTTGTTATTTATCTGTTTTTTTTCATTGTTTGGGAAATTTTAAGGTATTTTATTCCTGTATTTAATTAATTCTAGATATTCGTCTTGAATTTTTATGATTGTAAAACGAATATTCTTATTAAGACAATGTTGATATTCCATTTCCTATATATGCTTAAAAAAAAATAAAGTATTTTAAATTTTAAACTGCTTCTCATAATTGCATAATAAAATGACCAGACCAAGCGTGTTGTTTAATTTCTAATTTTTCTGAGGAGAACACTACTATGATTCGCAACTGTATAATACTCGGCTCGCTGATAATTTACATCTTGATGACACGCTACTTCTGTTAAATGATTTTTTACAGCAGTCCATAAATAGCATAATGCTCTTGTGTGATATTTAGTACATTTCAAATTATGTCTATGGAACTTTTTTAAATAGTTCTTTCCGTGTTTTTCCTTATTTATTGCGTTTTATTAATTGTTCATGTATAGTATAGGGCTTGAATGTTCAAACATCGCCAATATTGTCTTAAAAGAAATAACTTATATTAAATTAGCTTAAAGCTTAACGACGCTTTTAACCCTAGATTTACCTATGCTTTTTTTATTTAGAGGCCTAGTTTGAGGATGGTCTGAACATTGCAGGTGCTACAGACAGCTGCTTAGAATGATATAGCTTTTATATAGGCTATTTAAATTTACACCGAACACCGCATAAACTAATTTAGAAGTATCACCACTATATCCGCTACTTTTAAATTTAAGCAAAATTCCGCAGCTATACCGATTCCTATCAACTAGATAAACCATAAGGCTGTTTATATGGTTTTCCAGAGAATAATAAGTACTCTACTTTACAGCTTTTTTATTGCTCAACTTTTGTGGGCACCACCAGCAAAGGTATTTTGGTATGCTTTACAATTTTCACAGCCGTATTGCCTAGCAACACATTCTCTAAGGAGCTTTGACTGTGCGTTCCTATTACCAACAAATCCATTTTATTCTCATCTAAGTATTCTAAAATAGCTACACCTGCTTCACCTTCTAAAACGGCTGTTTTTATCTTTCCTCCTCCTAAATGAGTTGCTGAATCTGACAGAAAATTTGATGCGCCCTCCATAAGTTCTTTTACCAATACTACAGAACCCGTATTGAAAGGACTAGTATAGCCCAAAAATGGAGAATAATCAATAGAATAATAAGGCGCATCCGAAATAACATGCACTAAAAAAATTTCCGCATTTAAGGCCTTAGCGTACTCATATCCTATTTTCCCTACTTTTTCCGCCGATGGATTATAATCTAAAGCAATACATATCCTTTTCATATTTTTTATTTTAAATAAATAGTAAATACCTTTTATTTTAAAAGGCAATTGATAAGTGTGATAAATTGCCTTTTAAGTTTTCACAAATAGGCAGCTATAAACGTTAATAGCAATTGGATGATTAAGAAACTTTGGAATCTTTTGCAAAAAATTTGACTCAATCATTATTAAAAAGCTTAGCAATTTTTTTAAATTGAATTGCCGAATAACAATTTAAATTCTAAGTGCATAAGGCTAAAAATAGCTACTCAAATAAATATAAAACCATTATAAAATACTTATCAAATTTTAGACTAGAATTATTTTTATGGCATCAATCTCTTCCTTTTATTTCAGTGAGCTGTAGGTCATACTTTAACAACCAATCCTTTATTTTTTTGGCAGAATCTTCATCAGTCATTGATGAATAATAATCTCCATCCGGAAGTTCTATCCATAAAGTTAACAATATTCCACTCTCTGAATAATTAGGAGAAAATCGAGTATGTAAGGTAACAGATTTATTATCTAACATTGGAAGAAGTACATGTTCACTCTCAAACTCTACATTGCCTTCTTTGGCAAAAACTAAATAAGTCTTGCCTTTATGTGATTCAATAAATTTCTGCCATTGATAATAGACATTGCTTTCATTCTGGCCAATTATATTGGCTGTAAAACTAGTTGCCATTTTATTATAAGGCATGCTCTGCTCCGTGATTTCGTAACTGTTTTGGGCGTGCCCCATGAACATGCAAAAAAGCATTAGCGTACCTATTAAAGATATTTTCATGATTCTTTCATTTTGTATTTATAATTTACAGCCATGGGAGAGAACCTTTAAGATATCTTCTTTCTAAAAAGAATGGTAGTTAAATTTTTGTCCGCCTACAGAAGCCTTCGCCATAAGTCCTGATTTGGGCACCGCAAAAACAGCAACACCTTCTTTATATTTAGCGTTTGCCGCTACACCCGATTTAAGAACTACCGCAGAAACTTGGGCTGAAAATTGAAATTTCCCTTCTTCAAATTCACGCACATCCTCTTCTGTTTCAAAAAATATAATTTCGATAATGGATTGACCTCCAGCTTGGAAACCAACATCCAATTTTTTAAGACCTGCCATACCTTTCGCCTTGTCATTTTGATACAGCACCCCATTACCTGATGCGGCACCGACTATAAAACCACCCTCTCCAACATTCGGGAATAGGACATACCCTGCCGATTTTTCAAAAAAAGTATGGATACCAGCATCGACCTTTATCAATTCCTTTTTTGCTTTTGTGCCATCTTTTATAATTTTTTTATCTTTTTTTGTCTGAGCAGATCCAATAAACGTCATACTCAACATAAGTACCATTGTAATTAATTTCATTTTCTTTGATTTAAAGTGTCATTATTCTCGTCTCTTAGGATGTAGAACAGTTCCTTGACGTTACGTTTTAAAAACATATTTTACTAGAATAGATTTCTAATAATTCATACTATAAAAGTAAAGGATATTAGACTCGTAAAGTGCTACTTTAGTAGCACTTTCTTGTTAATTTAAAAATTGGTTATATGTCAAACTAAAAACCACCCCCTAAATCCAATAAATCTTGCGCTATTTAATAAAAAAAAATTTAACATCTTCAAATAGCCCCTTTTTAATACATTTAGAAGTCTATCTCTCATTAGCTTCAATACGTCCTATAGTACCCACAATGACCCTTAACTCAAAAGAATCTTTGATGAAAGGTCCATTAGTATACACTAATTTAAGGAAGTCCTCTCCGGTTCCAACTGTTTTAAATTCAAATGTAAACTCTGTACTTATATCGGTATCATTTCTGATAATTGGTTCTGTAAGTTTAATATGGTTATTCTTTGACACGATACTCCATTCATATTCTGATTGAACCGGCTCTTTTAGTTTGATGGTAAATACATCATCTTCGCTCAATTCAATAATACGACCATTGTCATTTTTCGTAATTGGTCTTCCACAGCCTATCGTTACAAGACCAATTGAAAGCAATATAAAAAAGGTTCTTTTTAGCATAAAATAGTTAAAATAAATATACCTACATGTTATCAAATAGGAAAACCATGACGCTGTTCATGTTTTTTTGATAGAAGATATCGGTATATTTTTTTCTTTAACTCCCTAACCTTATCCTTTAATTGACTTAGTGTTTTAGCTAATTTTTGGTGCCTTTCTAAATATAGTTCAGCGCTTGTTTTTGTATTGCCCATAATGAAACTAGATAAGTGTTTTTCATGATACGTTAGTTGATGAATAAAATCTATAATTAATCGATCCAAAACGGTGCTAATAGTATGAGCGATATCTTTATGCAATTGTTTCGCTAAATTGCTATAGTCTTCTTTACGTTTTACTAATTCTTCAAGTACATTAAACTCATCCAAATAGAATTCTACCTCGTGTATCCATTCCATGGTCTCAAAATGTAGCATACCAATTCTAGGCTTCATCATATTTTAAAAATTTATAGCTATTACACGGTTATCAGCTTAAAGTTAACAGATTAGGTAAATTAAAACTGTAACCTAAGTAGCAGAAACCTAGTATTTCCAATACATTTCTTTGTAAGTAGGAGCTTCATGTTTTTTTTGAGGTGTTCAATTACCTTTTTGTTATAATCTTTAACGTTTTCTCCCATGTCTAAGAATAAAATTCATCTGCCTTATTTGGAAGCCTACTTACGGCAGATTCTTCAAATATACTTGTCGCATTATACGCTGCTTCACAAGCAAATACAAATAGCGTTAAAGAAATAATCTTTCCTAGAATTTTAGAATTTATCACACGCTAAAACTTCCTTCTATTCAAGAGAACTATTGCTACTTTAGTTATATATACCTATGATTATACAAATAGCTGCTCTTTCATTTCTCCATTACTATTGTAACGCACTTTGTACTGTTTATTTCCTAGACGTATCAGAAACTCGTAAAAAACTCCTTCGGGTTTTCTTAGAATAAAAATATGCTTGACCTGATTTCTAGGATAATCCTTATTAAACTTTTTTTGTACCACCATAGGTACCGTACCTAATGGTAAATAAGAATGTGTCTCAATCCATTGTCCTCCGCTACTAAAAAGTGCAGTATGTTCTTTTTTCTCCCAAAGAAAAGATGCTTCCCAAATAGTGTTGTTCTTAAGCGTCCAAGTAGCATATAATGCTTCTGGAAATTTAATTTCAAAAGATTCGAGGATTTTTTTTCCAGGTAAATCCTGTTTAGATTCAATGGCCGCATATAACATGCCTGCCAAACTATGTTTTAGACTTCTTTTCAACTTCAAAATATTTAGAATGATAGTAAACGCTACTTAACGCTATAGCTAATCTCCTTCTTGATATAACTTATACCCTAAGGTTACCCTGTAGAGCCCCATAATAAAAAAAGAAAAGCTTACGGCATAGATTAAAGTCAATTCTCCAAAAAATGGATGGACGATAATGGCCATAGCAAACAGTAAGGTAAATATTGCCGCAGCTAATGTCCACCATTTATTTTCTCTAGATCTCTTTTTTAATTCACTATAAAAAAAGAATAATTGGAAAGATCTGAAAACAAGCCATATTCCCAGAAGTACTGGCAAAAGCTCAAGAGTTACTTTTTCATACCCTATTAAGAAAACACCAAAAACTAAGTCTATAAAAGCTCCTGTAAGTTTCAATGAAAATTTAGAAGATACGTTCCGTATAGTTAATGCATTGATGACTTCTAATAGTCCTGTAAATAGCATAAGAAAACTAAATACGAATGTTAGCGATAAATAAGTTTCAATAGGCGTATCTAAAAACCATAGAGCGCTGAAAATAAATATAATCCCTAATAGAATTTGTAACCACCAAAATTTAGGGTTGTGGAAAGATTGTTCTGTACTTGTATAAACTTGTGTAGCCATTATTGTTTATTTTAAGATTAACATTTAATGTATTACGCATTGTAAAATTAAATATCTTTGGCTACTAACTCTGCTACCAAAGTAGCAGTTAAAAGAATATATTTTAAAGAAATAAATCTAATAGGTATAATCTAAAATAGGTTCTAATAGTATTATTTTCTAAACAATGAATCTCTTTTGAAATAAAAAAAAATGATAAACTAAAAAATATATTTCTCTTGAGCAATTGAAACTAATAATAACCGATTCTGAACATCTATATGTTTACGTCGTACAGAAATAGCTCCACATTTTTTTAATTGTTGAATATGTCTATTCACTACAGGTCTTGTGGTTCCTATTAAACGAGCAATTTCATCGTTGGGAAGGTTATTTATAGTTTCTAATTTCTGACTCTCGTCATTCATATACATTAAAAGCAGGCCTGAAAGCCGCACAAGGGTGCTATGCAATGATATGTCAGTTGCTGCCTCCTCTAATCTACGCATTCTCTTCGCCATATAATGCATTAACGTATTCACCATAGTTGGGAGCGATACAATCCACTGACGAATCGTGTCTACATCAATTTTTAAAACTTCCAATTCGTCCATAGCTTCCCAATAGATATCGTGAGATTCTTCATCCATTAATTGCAGTAGATCAAACACATCTCCTTTTTTCAGTATAAAGATGGTATGCTCCCTGCCACTATTAGCATTAACCTTATACCCTTTAAGTCTTCCCGATACTATAAAGTGAAATGAATTTGTAAAATCGGAGCTATTTTTAAGCGTATTCAAACTCCACTTTTCAGGAACCATCTGGGCCAATAGTGTTTTCAAGGAAGTACTATGAACATCTAAAAAAAAAGAAGATGCTTTAAGTGATTCCAAGTATCGTACGAAGTGAGTGTTCTCTGGGCTCATAACTAAGGTATTTGAAATTATTTAATCAAAACTATGTTGTTTAAATTATTGATTCCCTGATATAGATCAGGTTCGAAAAATATTGATATTTTTTTCTCAGCATTTAGATTATTTTTGGATTTACATTGCAATTCCATCTTAAGCTGATATTAGAATTTTTCAGTCTGTAAAGCACGTTTCAACAGGGTTGCATATATAGGCGTATTGCCCAACATTGTAGTACATACGGATGCCGTTACCGCTGTAAAAATCAATGGTAATATCAACTCATAATTTGCTGTCATTTCTACAGAAAGCGCTAACCCCGTAAGTGGAGCCCTGATGGTGGAAGCAAAAATACCCGCCATACCGGCAACGCCAAAAATAGCAGGATCAGGTACAAGGTCTGGAAAAAAGTATTGCGCTATACCCCCAAAGAGCATTCCTAAAATTATCCCTAAGGTTATCAAAGGGGTAAAAATACCTCCAGGTACTCCTGAACCGTAACTAAGAATAGATAGAATAAAACGTACAACAAATAATGCCAGAAGAAATTTCAACGTAAAAGAACTATTATAAACGTGTGAAATGGTAGTGTAACCTGCCCCAATCATATCTTCTGAATATAAGCCTACGGCAGTAATAATAAAGGCCATACACAGCGCAATGGTAATATAGCTTACCTTCAGTTTTTTAAATAAATCTAAAGATTTAATTAAAAATTTATTAAACATAATTCCGACAACGCTAAGCACGAGGCCCAACAATACAAACAACCATATACCCGATAATTCTTCAAAGGTGAAAATAGTTGTTTTAAGAATTGGCCCACCTCCAACCAGTAATCGGACTACCATATCTGCAGAACCTGCACCAATCATAAGCGCCGCCACAGAATAAAAATTAAACTTAAAATGACCATTCATCTCTTCAATAACGAAAATTATTCCTGCAAAAGGCGCGTTAAAAGCACTTGCTAAGCCCGATGCCGCACCTGCCGAAATTAAAGGATTATCTTCTTCTACCGGTTGCTTAAAGATATCATCGGCCATTTTGCCTACATTAGCACCTATCTGAACGGTTGGTCCTTCACGCCCCAATAACAATCCACTGCTTAGAGAAAATAGCGAAGCGATGAATTTAACAGGTAAAACCTTGCGCCATCTAATTGGTCTTAAACCATCTAAAGCTCCTTCAATTTCTTGAATACCACTACCAGCAGTTTCAGGAGCATATTTTTTTACTAAAAATATTGAAAACCAAATACCGAAAAAAGTAAAAAGCATAGGCCATAGCCAGTCTTGCCAGCCCTGATCAATCTCACCTATTTGAAACGTTGTTCTAAACGTAGCTAAACGAGCAAGAATAAGCCTAAAAAGCGAACTTAAAAGTCCAGTACCCAAACCCACTAAAAGTGCAATAAATAAAAGTCTATACTTACTAACATCTAGAGCTACAAACCTATACCGTGCACGGGTTACTTTTCTATTGTTCATGGACTATCTTTAAACTAGTTTCTACTTAAGCATGGTGCGACAAAACTAAACATTGCTCATTAAATTGCGAATGACACAGATCAGTTCTTAAAAACATTATTAATTTATTTTATTAGGGATGACCCAAGTCATTCTAACTTCATTGGAGGTTCTTTAATTTTGAAGTTACTCACAGGTATAAATTCATACAATAGATTTGAAATTCAAGACGCCAAAAAAAATAAAGCAAGCGCTCACTGAGATTGGAGAACTCACCTATTTTTCGGGTCGTTTCTTTAGGGAAGCATTACGCCCGCCCTTTGAATTCAATGAATTTTTACGGCAATGTTATCAAATAGGGAACAGATCGCTAACCTTGGTTTTGGTTACAGGCTTTATAATAGGTTTGGTTTTAGATTTACAGTCACGACCAACAATGATTCAATTTGGGGCTATTTCTTGGATGCCCAATATGGTGGGAATTTCAATCGTACGCGAGCTGGGTCCTGTTATAACGGCTTTGGTCTGTGCTGGTAGAATTTCTTCGGGAATAGGTGCTGAACTAGGCTCCATGCGCGTAACCGAACAGATTGATGCTATGGAAGTCTCTGGTACCAATCCCTTTAAATATTTAGTAGTCACGAGGGTTATGGCTTCTATACTTATGCTTCCGTTATTGGTTATTTTAAGTGATGCCGTATCTCTTTTTGGTTCGGCCTTAATTGAAAACATAAAAGGAAACGTATCTTTTCAATTGTATTTCAATACCATTTTTGATGCCCTATCTTATACCGATTTAATCCCTGCCATCATTAAAACATTTTTCTTTGGTTTTGCTATTGGATTGGTTGGTTGTTTTAAAGGGTATTACTGTAAAAAAGGTACTGCAGGTGTTGGTATTGCCGCTAATACAGCGGTAGTAATGACCTCATTACTTTTATTTGTCATAGATTTTGTGGCTGTTTTTATATCCAACATATTTTTTGATGTGTAATGAGAGATCAAAAGAACATAGACGTAATGGAAAATACTTCAGAACAAAAGGAAGTCATTATAGAAATCAAAGATCTCTATAAAACTTTTGGGGACCATAAGGTGCTGAACGGATTTCATATGGAGCTTTACAAGGGTGAAAATCTTGTAGTCATGGGTAAGTCTGGCTCTGGAAAATCGGTAATGATAAAATGTCTAGTCGGTTTAATGCAACCAGATAGTGGATACATTTCTGTTTTGGGTAAAGAAATAAAAAACTTAGATAGGGAGACCTTAGATGTACTCAGGTCCGATATTGGATTTTTATTTCAAGGAAGTGCACTTTATGATTCCATGACCGTACGGGAAAATTTAGAATTCCCAATGCGGCGACATAAAGAAAAGTTTGGTAAAATAAAAGATACTACTCCTCTGGTAATGGATGCCTTGGAAAGTGTTGGTCTGGCTAATACAATTGACTTAATGCCTGAGGAATTATCTGGAGGTATGCAAAGAAGAATTGCCTTGGCTCGTACCCTTATTTTACAACCTAAAATTATTCTTTACGATGAACCTACAACTGGATTAGATCCTATTACATCCAAAGAAATTATTGAATTAATGCGTAACATTCAGATAAAATATGGTACTTCTTCATTGATCATTACCCATGATGTGGATTGTGCTAGAGTCATTTCTGACCGGATGATATTATTGGTAGATGGTATAAATTATGTTGAAGGTAAATACACCGATTTGATACAATCAAACGACCCTAAAGTAGAAGCCTTTTTTAAAAAATAAAGTATGGAAAAATCAGCATCGGAAAAAATAAGATTAGGACTTTTTGTTCTCATAGGATCGGTATTGTTAATCCTAGTCATCTATATGATTGGGAACAAACAAAATATGTTCGGAAATACCTTTACCCTCAACGTTACATTTAACAACATACGTGGGCTTCAGAACGGTAATAATGTTCGCTATGCAGGAATTAGTATTGGTACGGTAAAAGATATTGAAATGATCAATGACACCACCATACAGGTAGGTATGCTCATTGACAATAAAATGCAAAAGCATATCAAAAAAAATTCAATCGCCAATATTGGGTCAGACGGGTTGGTAGGGAGTATGATTATTAATATTGTTCCTGGTGTGGGCGAAGCGCCCTATGTTAAGTCTGGTGATGAACTAAAATCTTTTAGCAATGCTGCCACATCAGATATGTTGAATACTTTAAATGTAACCAACGAAAATGCAGCACTATTAACAGAACAATTATTAACTATTACACGTTCTATAAATGGAGGAAAAGGTACTTTAGGTCGTCTGCTTAATGATACGATTATGGGTGATAATTTAAACCAAACGGTAATCAACCTTAAATACACAAGTACTGATGCGCAACTAACCATGCGCAAACTAAATGCACTTGTAGCAACTTTTGACACAAAAGAAAGTGTGGTTGGAACCCTATTAGGTGATTCGCTCTCAGGTGCAAAAATTCGTAGTGTACTTACCCATTTAGAAAATTCATCAATTGAAATTGAGAAAACAGCTAAAAATCTCAATACTGTTGCTGGTCGTATAAATGACGGTGATGGAGCTATTAACTATCTATCTACAGACACCACTCTGGTGCATCAGCTTCAAAACTCAATGAAAAATGTAGATGAAGGGGTTGCCAAATTCAATGAAAACATGGAAGCCTTGAAGCATAATTTTCTAACCCGTGGTTATTTCAAAAAACAGGAAAGACAGAAAGAAAAAGAAGAAAAGAATAACTAAAAAAGTATTCAGTCAATTTCTAACTTATGCGTTCATGATTTGTATCATGTTTCTTTTTTAAATACTGCAATACCTTCATCCTATAAAACAACAACGGACGAAAAGAAGCGCTTCCGCTATTGATTATTACGAATATTTTTATCAAAGTGAAAGAAAAAAGTAACACTATATTTTCAGTAAAATGAATTCAAAAATCACATCAATTTCGGCTCTCGAGATATTAGACTCTCGAGGAAATCCTACACTACGTGCGTATGTAACTTTAGACGATGGCACCAAAACTTCTGCCTCAGTACCCTCAGGAGCATCAACCGGTCTGAACGAAGCGTTAGAACTTCGTGATGATGAAAAACGCTACAATGGAAAAGGCGTTCAAAAGGCCGTAGAAAACGTTAATAAAAAGATAGCTACAGCCTTAACAGGAATGCATGCAGTTGACCAAAAAGCTATTGATTACACTATGATTGAGCTAGATGGTACCGAAAATAAATCTAAGCTTGGTGCTAATGCCATTTTAGGCGTTTCTATGGCGGTTGCTAAAGCAGCAGCCGTGTCATCTAACCTTCCGTTATATCGTTATTTGGGAGGGTCCAATACCTTACGTATTCCCGTGCCTTGCATGAATATACTTAATGGTGGCGAACATGCAGATAATAGTGTAGACTTTCAAGAATTCATGCTAGTACCACACGGAGCTCCAAATTTTAAGGAAGGGCTTCGTTATGTTGCAGAAACTTTTCATGTACTCAAAAAAATATTGAAAGATAAAGGCCTTGCAACCAGTGTTGGTGATGAAGGCGGGTTCGCTCCCAATTGCGCAAGCAATGAAATTGCCATAGAATTTATTATCAAAGCTATTGAACAAGCAGGATACCAATCTGGTAAGGATTTATCTATTGCTATTGATAGTGCTGCCAATTCCTTTTCTCCAAATTTGGACGACAAGTATGACCTTACCAAGTCTGGTGCTGGTAAAATGACAACTGATCAGCTTATTGACCTGTCTGGTGAATGGTTAAAAAAATATCCTATTATCTCTTGGGAAGATCCACTTTCTGAAGGTGATTGGGACGGGTTTTCAAAATTCACTAAGAAATTCGGGGATAAAATAGAAGTGGTAGGCGATGACATTTTTGTTACCAATAGAAAATATATCAGCAGAGGCATCAGTGAAAAAACTGCTAATTCGGCTCTTATCAAACTAAACCAGATTGGGTCAGTTACAGAAACGATAGAAGCGGTGCAAATGTGCCGTGAAGCTGGGTGGCGCTATTTTTTATCGCACCGCTCAGGGGAAACCGAAGATACTTTTTTAGCCGATTTTGCTGTGGCTATGGATGGTGGTCATTTAAAAGCAGGTTCAGCTTGCAGAGGCGAAAGGGTTTCCAAATACAACCGTTTGTTGGAAATAGAACACGAGCTTAAAGGACGCGCAGAATATCGTTGGAAATAGATTAAATCCTGAACCTATTTTTAATAAGGAGCTTAGGTTGTTAAAACTTTAATTTTTATTTTTTAAAACATTCATTTTATACAAGAAAAATATGATGGACATATCAGTTAGTGAAAGCATTACTATTCTTAGAGATAATTACAAAGGCCATCTTGCCTATATTTCAGATGACAAACCTTATGTGATTCCGATTACCTATTTTTTTGATCCTGAAGATAATAGCATTATAAGTTATACTGCAGCGGGGCACAAAATAGATGCCATGCGAAAAAACGCTGCAGTTTCTATCGTTGTGGAACAAATAGAATCTATGGTGAACTGGGAATCTGCACAAGTACATGGAACTTTTGAGGAACTTGAAGGAAGTTCTGCTAAGCAAAAACTACACCTATTTACAGAAGGCATAAAAGATATCATAAAACAAAAAGAACATAAAAGTGTGGAGTTTATCAATGAATTTTCAAGCAAATCATACACTAGAGGAAATCCTATTGTTTATAAAATCAATATTCTTGAAGTTACAGGTAAGCGTCGTGAAACCTAGAAAAAAGTTTCTCTATTAAATTGAGAATCAATTCTTGATGTTGATACAAATCTAAAACTATTTTAAAATTTGTCACAGTACTAAAAATCGTGATTCATTTTAAAATAGTTTTTAATTTATAATCTATTCTTTTTCTTTTTTCAACGCAGTAAAACCAGAGACTACATCAAAAAGTTCTTCATCTATTGAACTTTGTCTTAAACGATGGTATGTATGTCCAATTTCATCAAGCAATTCTTCAATATTTTTTTCTGCTCGTTGCATGGCATTCAACCGACTTAAATTTTCACTAGCTAATGATTCCGTACAAGTCTTATACAGTGTAACAAAAAGATATTCCCTAATTAAGCGACGTATGAGCTTACCACTATCTCCAATAACCTCTGGTTGTTTTTGAGTAGGCCATTTTAACTGTCCTTTTTCTTGGAGCCATTTTGCATCTAATGGAAATAAACGTGATTTTTCCTGTTCGTAAGACCCTTCGTTTATCAAATGGTTATGGAAAAGGTAATACTCATCCACGTTTCCTTTTTCGCGGTTTTCCTCTACCTGCACCAAGATTGATCCAATAAGAGCAGTGATAGCCTTGATTGAGTTTGGAAGATCAAATTGTTTCGTAACCGTAAGCCCCATATCCGTTAACAGTAATGGAACACGAACACCAACAGTCCATATTTCTGTTCTACCCTGATGAGTTCCTAAAGATTTTAAAACATATTGCGAAAGCGAGTCATTGAATTGCCCTACAAAACCTTGATCTGAACCAAAAACAATAGCACAAACAGATTTGTTAGTCTTTTTAGTCTCGTTATTTGGTTGTACATCAAGGTTCTCTAATCCAATATTTTTTAAATAGGCTACGAGCCCTAAAGAAACGTTTGTCCAGTAATCACCCAACGACTCCATGGCTATTTCATATTGACCAATATTGGCTGCTGCCATTGCCTTCATAGTACGCACTATTGAATCTAGATCTTTGGCCCCTGCAATCTGTCTTGTTAAGCTTTCTAGCGAATCCATTGTGGTGTTTTATTTTTGATTTACTCTGCTTTTTGAAATTCCTTAAGTGCAATTTTTGCAGCCGTTAAAATACTTTCTTGACCCGTATCCTCTATTCCTTTACTAGAATACAAACTTTTCTGAACAGCTTCAGGCAAAGCAGCCATACTTTTTATAACTGCCGCTTCTGCTTCCCGCATTTTTTCTAATAAAATTGTATCAAAAAGACCATTTGTTAAAGCTAGAAGTACACCTATCTGTTCCAATGCGGATAAAGGTTGTAATTCATTCTGTTTGAGAATCTCTCGAATACGTTTACCATGTTCAATAACACTTTTGGTTTCTTCGTCTAAATGAGAGCCAAAGCGAGCAAAAGTCTCCAGTTCTTCAAATTGTGAAAACCCAAGTTTTAAGTCACCTGCAATGGCTCTGTAGGCAGGTAATTGCGCTTTACCCCCCACCCTAGAAACCGATTTACCTACCTCAACAGCAGGTAAAATACCCAACTCAAATTGTTTGGGGGATAGATAAATCTGCCCATCAGTAATTGAAATCAAATTGGTAGGAATATAAGCCGATATGTTCTGTGCCTCGGTTTCAATTATAGGAAGAGCGGTCAATGAGCCGCCACCAAGTTCATCACTCAAATGCGTAGATCGTTCCAATAATCTGGAATGGATATAAAAAATATCACCAGGAAATGCCTCACGCCCTGGTGGTCTTTTTAATAAAAGTGAAAGCTCGCGATATGCTCTAGCGTGGTTCGTTAAATCATCATATACAATGAGTACATCTTTACCTTTTTGCATAAAATACTCAGCTATACTAGTGGCTGCGTAGGGAGCAATATATTGAAGTCCCGGAGAATCATTTCCTTCAGTAACCATGACAATGGTATACTCCATTGCCCCATTTTCTTTTAAATCTGCAACAACTTTCGCTACCGCAGAAGCCCGTTGCCCAATAGCGCAATAGACACAGATAACATCTTTATCTTTTTGATTGACAATAGTATCTAGAGCAATTGCAGTCTTACCTGTTTGGCGGTCACCTAATATTAATTCTCGTTGTCCCCGCCCTATTGGGATTAGTGCATCAATCACCTTAATTCCCGTTTGCAAAGGTATACTTACGCCTGAACGATCCATAATAGGTGTGGCGCTCCGCTCTATAGGTAATCTTTTTTCATAAGAAATAGCCCCTTTTTCATCCATAGGTTGTCCCAAAGGTCCAATTACTCTTCCAAGGAGCGCTTTACCCACAGGAACATCCATTACACGATTTGTGCGTTCCACAAGATCACCAGCATTTAAATCAGAATCTTCTCCTAAAAGTATAGTGCCTATTTCGTCTTCTTCAATACTAAATGCTATACCGTACAAATTGCCAGGAAACTTCAATAACTCCTCATAACCTACGTTTGGTAAACCTGATACTTTTACCACTCCGGCGGAAACACTGGTAACACGGCCCACTTCTTTTGGTGCCAGTTTAAACTCATGATCTTTTGTATGTTTTGCAAGCTCATTAAACGTATCGTTTACTAAACTTTTATAATCTGTTGCGCCCATTTCATTTAGATTTCGATTATTCTTTCGTTTCTATATCAACCTTTTCATCTGCTTCAAAAGATTTTAAATAGTCCGTAACGCTCCAAGACAATTTGTAACCATTGGTTAAAATTTCAATACCGTTTATCAATTCTGGCCTGGTTTTAAATTCATACGTATTCTCTGTTTTCAATAGCCCACTTACCGTTTTTTGTATTGAACCTTGTTGGTTTGCAGATAGTGTAAAAGCACTTTGTACCAATATGGGTTTACCTCCCTTTAAAGCTTCCGAGAATTTTGTTTTCTCATTGGCTTTTAGTTCATTTATTCTTTTCAAAAAGACTTCTACGGTTTGCCCCTCTAAGCTAACAGAAGAAAGGTCTGTCAATGTTTTTCTTGCAATATCAAGAACCTCACCTTTTAACCTTTTAGCCATGTTATTGTTTTTAGTAGCTTGATCCTCAGTAAAAGCTTTTTCTAATCTATCCTTGAGCTCATTAGCTTCATTTCTAGCATTTTCCTTTAGCTTATCACCTTCGGTTTTGGCTTCCGCAGCGGCCTTCTGCATTAATTCATCCTTCTCTTTATTGAAAGTTTCGTTTTTATAGTTGAATTCATCTTTAGCTTGGGCTGCTTCTTTTTTCTGAGACTCAGCATCCAAGAGTTGGTTCTTTATATTAGTTTCCCGTTCATCTATTGAGGATAAAATGGGTTTATAAAGAAAACGTTTCAATAACCACATCAATACCAAGAAATTGATGATCTGTGCTATTACAGTAAACCAGTCTATTTTCATATTTAAATTATTATGCGATGAAATGGTTCCAGAAAGGATTTGCGAAAATCAAGATCATCGCAATCACAAAACAGTAAATAGCGACCGACTCGAGCATCGCTAAACCTACAAATAGGGTACGCGTGATTGTTTGATTCGCATCTGGTTGTTGTGCGAGAGAATTTAAGGCGGCAGCAATTGATTTTCCCTGACCTAAAGCAGGTATCATACCACCAATCGCCATAGTGACTCCTGCAGTAATAATTGAGACCATGCCTATTAGAGTTGAATTATCCATAGTATTACGTTTTTATTATTTTGTTTGTATTTGATTCTTCTGTGGCAGCAGCAATATATACGGTTGCCAAAATGCTAAAAATGTAGGCTTGAATTAGACCTGTTATTAAACCAAGTACAGTCATCATTACCGGAAAAATTAAAGGGGCGATACTTAACAATATGGTTATAATTAATCCTCCACTCATAATATTACCAAAGAGACGTATAGCCAGTGCCAACGTACGAGACAGTTCACTAATAATATTAAAGGGAAGCATTATGAATGTTGGTTCTATATAGGTTTTCAAATACCCTAGAATCCCGCTTTCTGAAATACCGAAAATAGGCGTTGCCAGAAAAACACATATGGCCAATGCAGCTGTAGTAGAAAGCGAGCTCGTGGGAGCTTCATAACCAGGAAAAATGACACATAAATTGGCTAAAGCGATAAATAGGAACAGAGTTCCTATAAAACCTAGAAACTTTTCAGATTTCTTTAACCCAACTTCTTTTATCTGTTGGTTCATTCCGGTTACCAGCATTTCTAAAATACATTGCCACCGTGATATTTTTAAATCGGTACGGAGTTTTCTGGTTACCAAAACAGACACAAGCACCAATACAAACATTAACACCCAAGTGGTAACCAATGTAAGGTTGATGGTTATAAAGCCATTTTGCCAAAAAATCGTTTCGTCGGGACTTAATTCCATCTTAATATTTTTTTTCTAGTTTCATGAGTTCCATCTCTTTTGTTTTGGTCATACGGATGACAATAAAACGAGCGCTTATAAAGCCCAAAAGACAGAATAACATATACTTCCAATCGTTTTGTCCGATATAATAAAAACCTAAAAGAGTAAAGCCGATCCTTATGAACAAACTACCTAAATACAATGATACAGGCCATTTTGAAGTCAACACTTTTTTTGTTGTAAACCAGAGTCCTCCAAAAAATAAAGCACCTATGGCAGTTCCTCCAAAAAAACTCAATAAAATCATTACTAAATCATTCATCTTTCTTCTTTTTATGTTCGTGCATTGATTTGTTTTCTTTGTCTATCCATTGCCAAGCAATAGCACAACCAACAAATAGACCGGCCATCAACAAGGTTAATGTCCACGAAAAAGTCTGTGCGTATTTCCTATCCAGCCACACCCCCAATACGGCTCCAAATACGGTTGGTACTGCAACAGACCAACCCACCATACCAAAGGTACCAAAGCCTCTCCACTCACTCCTTTTTTCTTCATCTTGGGCATGTAGCATTTGCCTTTCTCTACTATCAACTTCATACAAGAAGCCTTTTTTTCTTTTCTTATCCTCGGCATTTTTGCTCATGATTGACGAAGTTTTTTAATCCCAAGAATAAATTCACTTTCTAATTTAGCAACGGCATTCCGTACATCTCTTTCTTCTTCGTCTAGGTTCACAAACTCGCTTTCTACTGCATCTCTAAGCTTCCCTAGATTGGCTCCGGAAATTGCATTTCGCACAGATATTTCTACAAAACCATCTCTTTTTGTGAGTATACCTTCATCCATTGCTACGTAATGCTCTTGACCTTCCTTTGTCTCATATGTCAATATGCCAGGGACTAAAGCAGCAACACAATCTAATCGGAGAGGTAATAAACCGTACGAACCGGCATTGGTATCTACCACTATACGCCGCACTCCTGAAATTTTCAGAAATATCTTAAACGGAAGTAAAATATGTAACTCCATTATTGTTAGTTCTAGATCTATACTTTAGCTGCCTCTTTATCGGTAGCGTTTGTTTTTTTCTCGTCAGGTTTCTTTTCTCCCTCCTTTGGTTCTTTCTTATCCTCTTTCTTGGGCTCTTTTTTAGCCTTTTCTATAGCTTCATCAATAGTACCCACCATATAGAAAGCGCTCTCCGGTAAATCTTTAAATTCATCTTTAAGAATACGTTCGCAACCGTCAAGAGCATCTTCAAGTTTTACTCCTTTTCCTTTAAGTCCGCTAAACTGTTCCGTTGTAAAGAAAGGTTGTGTAAAAAACCGTTCTAAACGCCTGGCTCGGTTTACAGTAGCACGATCCGTTACAGAAAGTTGTTCCAAACCTAACATGGCAATGATATCTTTTAGCTCTTCATATTGGGCCAGTGTTTGCTTTATTTGTTGTAAAAGGTGATAGTGACGTTCACCAATAACACCTGGTGTTGCCATTTTAGAGCTAGACTGCAATAAGTCTATCGCTGGAAAAAGTCCCTCACCAGCCCTTTTTCTTGATAAAGTAATTGAGGCGGAAAGGTGAGAAAATGTATGCACAGCGGCGGGATCTGTAAGGTCATCTGCAGGCACATAGACGGCTTGTATACTGGTAATGGCTCCCGTATCTGTATTAGCAATCCGCTCTTCTAATTTAGCTAGTTCAGTACCCAAAGTAGGCTGGTAGCCTAGTCTTGATGGCATTTGCCCCATAAGACCTGAAACTTCCATTCCCGCTTGAATAAAACGAAACACATTGTCAATAAGCAAAAGCACATCACGATGTTCATCATCCCTAAAATATTCGGCCATAGTCAAGGCGGCATGACCTACCCGAAAACGAGCTCCTGGCGGTTCGTTCATTTGCCCGAACATCATCACCATATCTTTCAATACATCGGCCTTTTTCATATCATGATACAGTTCATGCCCTTCGCGGCAACGTTCACCAATTCCACAAAACATACTTATACCTTGGTGATATCCCACCATATTATGGATCATCTCTGTAAGTAATACGGTTTTACCAACACCAGCACCACCAAACAAACCTGCATTACCACCATGCTGTAAGGGTACCATTACATCAATAGCTTTTATTCCGGTTTCAAAAATTTCAGATTTTGTAGATCGTTTTGACAACGGTGGCGGCAATTGATGTACATTTTTTCGAGGGAGTTCCGGTAAAGCTTCTCCGTGATCAATGGTATTACCAAAGACATCGAACATACGCCCCATTAACTCTTTACCTACAGGAACGGATAACTGTCCGCCATCTGTTTCGGCTATCATACCCCTTGCCAAGCCTTGTGTTGGAGTCAAAGCTATACCTCTAATCCTACGGTCATCTAATTGCGCTAAAACCTCAATTGCGATACTATTTTCTGGCCCTGTGTGTATTAGCGTATTTATAGAAGGTAAATCTTTATCGAACCAAATATCTACCACACTTCCGCGTATGGCAACTACTTTACCCAAAATAGACTTACTGTTATTATTTTTCAAGATCGTTGCCATATTTATCTACTTGTAAATGTGGTGGTAAAAGTAGTATCCAAAAGTTGTTAAGAAAATGATATAGGTCATGCCATATTTTTTTCTTCCATGACCTAGGTCATTTTCATTGACGTGAAAACATCGGAGATTCGCATTCTATAATCTTGGCCGGTAACGACCTTTTAAATATATAGTCATGAAAAATTACATACGCCACTTTAACGAAATTGATATTAATGATGTACCCACGGTAGGAGGGAAAAATGCTTCTTTGGGAGAAATGTTTCAAAAGCTAACCTCTAAAGGAGTAAAAATTCCTGATGGGTTTGCAACTACTTCAGAAGCGTATTGGCACTATTTACAAGAAGTACATATAAAAGATGAAATTTTCGGCTATTTATCAAAATTAGATACCAAAGGTTTTTCCAATTTAAAAGAAATTGGAGCTATTGTAAGAAAGACTATTCTTGAAACAGAAATTCCGGAAGATATTAAAGAAGCTATCGAAGAAGGATATGATTCTTTGTCCAAAAAATATAAAGGTGATATTTCATTAGCAGTACGAAGTAGTGCTACGGCCGAAGACTTACCTAATGCAAGTTTTGCGGGGCAGCAAGAAAGTTATTTAAACATAAAAGGAAAAGAAGATCTTATTGATGCCTGTAAAAGATGTTACGCATCATTATTTACTGACCGAGCAATTAAATATAGAGAAGACAATGGATTTGACCATACCAAAGTAGCTTTATCTATAGGTATACAAATGATGGTACGCTCAGATTTGGCAGCTTCCGGAGTAAACTTCACTCTTGATCCTGACACTGGTTTTGATCAAGTTGTAATGGTCTCCAGTATCTATGGGCTAGGGGAGAATATTGTTCAGGGTAGTATTAACCCCGATGATTATTTTGTTTTTAAGCCTAGTTTAAAAAATGGTATTGAGCAGCCTATTGTTTCTAGACGTTTGGGCAGTAAAGAAAAAACCATGGTCTATGATAAATCCGCAAGCGGCACCCTTAATCTTGATACCCCTATAGAAAAACAAGAGCAATTTGTATTGACAGACGCCGAAGTAATAAAACTAGCACAATGGTCCTTGATCATTGAAGACCATTACAAACGCCCGATGGATATTGAATGGGCAAAAGACGGACTTACCAATGAACTTTATATTGTACAAGCCAGACCAGAAACCGTACAGAGCGCTAAAAAAAATAAACTAAAAATAAATACGTATAGCTTATTGAAAAAAGGTAAAGAAATTACTCGTGGCATGGGCTTAGGTAACAAAATTGCCTCTGGAAAAGCACGTATATTACATAGCCCAGAAGAATCTGACAAACTTCAAGAAGGAGAAATATTGGTTACTGAACGTACCGATCCTGATTGGGATCCTATTCTTAAAAAAGCAGCAGGCATTATAACAGATCAAGGTGGGCGAACAAGCCATGCAGCTATCGTAGCAAGAGAAGTTGGTGCTGCTGCAATAGTAGGAAGCAATAATGCTACAAAAGTGATTAAAGACGGGCAAGAAATTACTATTTCTTGTGCAGAAGGCACTACTGGTATTGTTTACGATGGTCTTTTAGAATGGAATGAAAAAGAAGTAGACCTATCAACCCTAGGCAAGCCTCATACTCAGCCGATGTTAATTCTTGCTGATCCAGATCAAGCCTTTAAGTTCTCTTTCTATCCTTCTGAAGGGGTTGGCTTAATGCGAATGGAATTCGTTATCAACAACTCCATTCGAATTCATCCTATGGCTTTAAAGAATTTTGATCAGTTAAAGGATCTTGTGGCTAAAGAAAAAATTCAGAAATTAACACACCATTACCCTGACAAGTCTGATTATTTTGTACACAAGCTGGCTGAGGGTATTGCTACTATTGCCGCAGCCTTTTATCCAAAAGACGTTATCGTTCGTACCAGTGATTTCAAATCAAATGAATATGCAAATTTGATTGGTGGAACTGAGTTTGAACCCATAGAATCTAACCCAATGTTAGGTTTTAGAGGCGCTTCTAGATATTACAACCCAAAATATCAAGAGGCCTTTGCCTTAGAATGCAAAGCGATTAAAAGGGTACGAGAAACCATGGGGTTGACGAACGTAAAAATTATGATTCCCTTCTGTCGTACTTTAAAAGAAGCTGCAAAAATCGTAGAAATTCTTGAAGAAAATGGCTTGATACGAGGTGAAAATGGACTTCAACTTTATATGATGGCCGAAATACCTAACAACATTATTTTAGCAGAAGAATTTGCTAAATTCTTTGATGGTTTTTCTATTGGCTCTAATGACCTTACACAATTAACCTTAGGTGTAGATAGAGATTCTGAATTACTGAGTACTATTTTTGACATCAAGGATCCTGGAGTTAAGAAAATGATTGCCATGGTGATAGCTTCTGCACATAAAACCCACACTAAAATTGGACTTTGTGGTCAGGCACCAAGTGATTATCCAGAATTTGCCCAGTTTCTCGTTGAAAACGGAATCAACTCTATCTCTTTTAATCCAGACGCACTAATTTCAGGTATCAACAATATTAACAGCGCAGAGAAAAATAAAACAAAATTAGGTCTGGTAGACAGCCATAAGTAATAATCAAATAATTACCAGAATATTTATAATTAACCATGAACAGAGGAATTTTATTATATTCTAATCAATTGATAACACTTTAGAACTTAAAAATGAAAATAGCAATATTTAACGTACATAATTGGGAAAGGGACTATTTAGAAAGTGCCAATAATGACAAACATACCCTAAAAATGTTTGATACCTACCTGTCTTTAGATACAGTTGATTTGGCAAAAGGCTATGATGCTATATGTATTTTCACTGAAGATAATGCAGCTGCACCTATTTTAGATCGCTTGTATGAACTTGGTATTAAGTTTGTAGCCTTGCGCTCGGCCGGCTTTAATAATATAGATGTACCGTATGCACAAAAACTAGGAATTCGCATGGCGCGAGTACCCGAATATTCTCCTTATGCCATTGCCGAATTTACGGTAGGCGTTATGCTTGCTCTTAATAGAAAGTTAGTCCGAACTCATTACCGCATCATGGATATGAATTTTTCTCTAAATGGCCTAGTAGGTTTTGATATGAATGGAAAAACAGTAGGTATCATAGGAACGGGTAAAATTGGTAGCGTAGTGACTAAGATTTTACACGGGTTTGGTTGTAAACTGCTAGCTTATGACGTTGTAAAAGACCAATCCTTAGTAGAAAAATACGGAGTAACCTATACCGACCTAGATAAATTGTATAAACAATCTGATATCATTACCCTCCATGCTCCTTTAATTCCTAAAACGCATCATCTAATAAATAAAGAGAGTATTGCTGCCATGAAAAAAGGTGTAATGTTAATCAATGCTGGTCGCGGCGGATTGGTAAATACCCAAGATGTCATCAGCGGACTGAAATCTGGTCAAATAGGCTATTTTGGAATGGATGTTTACGAAGAGGAAAAAGGACTATATTTTGAAGACCATTCTGAAGATATTCTTCAAGATGATGCCATTGCTCGTTTAATGACCCTAAGAAATGTATTGATTAGTAGTCATCAGGCCTTTCTGACCGATACAGCTCTTAAAAATATTGCAAAAATAACCTTCGAAAATTTAGAGTGTATGGAAAAAGGAAGTCCCTGTGAAAATGAAATAAAACAAGCTTAATATGGGAAAATTGATATTGGTTAGGCATGGCAAAAGCTTATGGAACGTAAAAAACGTATTTACGGGATGGACGGACATTGACTTGGCTACAGAAGGAATTAATGAAGCAGAGACAGCTGGGCAACTTATCAAATCAAATCTCATAGATATTGATATTTGCTTTTCCTCCTATCTAAAAAGAGCTATTAGAACAGCGTGGATTTTATTGGAAACGGCAGAAATGATGCACGTAGACTGCCGCTATAGCTGGAAGCTGAATGAAAGACATTATGGTGATTGGCAAGGAAAAAATAAAGATGAAGTTCTAGAAGAAGTAGGCGAAGAATTCTTTTTGAGCGTTAGAAGAGGTTATGAAACCCCTCCTCCTAGCCTTTCAATTTATGATAAAAGAAACCCCGAATTTGATGCGAACTACAAGGCTTTAGATCCATCAATTTTACCTCTGGCTGAATCACTGAAAGATACTTCAAAAAGAGTGGTAAATTATTTTTTTGAAGCTATTGCTCCTGAGCTTGCCAAAGGAAAAAACGTATTGATCTCTGCGCATGGCAATTCATTACGCGCACTCATAGAATTCTTAGAGCATATCTCATCTGACGAAATAGCTAACGTAGAAGTAGCTACTGGGGTTCCTCATTTGTATGAATTTGATGAAAAATTAAACGTAATAGACCATTATCAATTAAAATAAAAAACTAGGACTAAATAAGCCATTAAAATGCCTCGCATAATAACCCTTACCGTAAACCCGGCAATTGACAAAAGTACCACTGTGAATGGGATTATGCCCAATACTAAATTACGTTGCACCGAGCCCACTTTCGATGCTGGTGGCGGAGGTATAAACGTGTCCAGAGCAATTTATAAACTAGGTGGCTCATCGCTTTGCAGCTACTTTGCAGGAGGTGCTGCCGGCACCTATTTAAAAAAACTTTTAGACGAGCAACATATAGAACAATCTGTAATTCTTACAAAGGGCAGTACCCGTGAAAACCTTGCGGTAACAGATACCAGTACGAATCAACAATACCGATTTGGAATGCCAGGACCACAGATACAAGAGGTAGAGTGGCAAAACGCACTTAAACAATTAGAAGTTCTACTCTATAAAGGAGACTATCTAGTCGCTAGCGGAAAATTACCTCCCAACATACCAGATGATTTTTATGCTAAAATAAGCCAAGTTGCTGAAAAGAAAGAAGCATTATTTATCCTTGACACCTCAGGCGAAGCGTTGATGAAAGCTGCCAAATCAAAAATTTATATGCTCAAGCCTAATTTGGCCGAGTTAGGCGCACTATGTGGAATTGCTTCCATAACAGACTTGAATCTCAAATCTTTGGCTACGCAATTTTTAAAAAATCATAATTGTCAAATTCTTGTAGTTTCTCTAGGTCCAAAAGGAGCATTATTGGCTACTAGAAAAGAAATGGTACAGGTACCGGCACCAGTGGTTCACCAAAAAAGTACTATTGGTGCTGGAGACAGCATGGTCGCCGGTATGGTTATGAGTCTAATTTGGGGCAAGTCTTTAGCTGATATGGTTAGCTATGGCGTTGCTTGCGGAACAGCTGCAACAATGCATCACGGCACCCAATTATGTAGTAAAGATGATGCAGACAAACTGTACGATTGGATAAAAGATCAAAAACCTACTATAGAAACAAGTTAAAATACAAACTATGGAAATTGAAAAATATTTAAGAGAAGAAACTTTATATCTACTAGACCACGTATGTCGTACCATTTCTAAAGACAAAATTCACCTTCCTGGACCCAGCTTCACAGATCGGATTATGGGATCGTCAGATAGATCTAACCGCGTACTTGGCAGTCTGCAGCAGCTGTTTGATCATGGTAGACTTGGAGGCACAGGTTATCTTTCACTCTTGCCCGTTGATCAAGGTGTTGAACATTCTGCGGGTGCCAGTTTTGCACCAAATCCGGAGTATTTTGACCCAGAAAATATTGTAAAACTAGCCATAGAAGGCGGATGCAATGCTGTTGCTTCAACATTAGGCGTATTGGGTGCCGTTTCTAGAAAATATGCTCATAAAATTCCTTTTTTGGTGAAACTAAACCATAATGAACTGCTATCATACCCAAACACCTTTGATCAGATCTATTTTGCGCAAGTAGAACAAGCTTGGAACATGGGTGCTGTAGCTGTTGGCGCTACTATTTATTTTGGCTCCCCTGAATCTGATAGACAAATACAAGAAACAAGTAAAGCTTTTAAACGTGCACACGAATTAGGCATGGCTACAGTTCTATGGTGTTACCTTCGCAACGATGCCTTTACAAAGGATAAAGACTATTCCGTTAGTGCAGATTTGACTGGGCAGGCTAACCACTTAGGGGTGACTATCGAAGCTGATATTATCAAACAAAAACAACCCAGTACTAATGGGGGTTACCTGGCCCTAAAAGATTTTGGAAAAACGAGTGATCTTGTGTATAGCAAGCTGACTACCGATCATCCTATTGACCTGACTAGATACCAAGTTGCAAATTGCTATATGGGACGTGCTGGACTTATTAATTCTGGCGGTGCTTCCGGCAAGGATGATTTTGCTGCAGCGACACGTACTGCTGTAATTAATAAACGCGCTGGTGGTATGGGATTAATTTCTGGAAGAAAGGCTTTTCAACGCCCAATGAAAGAAGGCGTAAAGCTACTTCATCTCATACAAGATATTTATTTAGACTCGTCCATTACAATAGCCTAACAATAAGCATTATGAAAATGACTGAAAAAAATGCTTCCCCCTTACTTACGGAACCGTTAATTCCTTTGGCTGTAGAGTTCAAAAAAAAACAAGGTCATAAAAACGGTACTGTATTAGCAGGTGATATAGGAGGAACTAAAACTAATCTTGCGCTTTTTGAATATAAGGATGGACATCTTACCTTAATTAAACAAAACTCCTATAAAACAAAAAACCATACCTCCTTACTAGAAATTATAGCAGATTTTAAGGTTGAAAAAATAACCAAGATAGATAGTATCTGTTTTGGTGTTGCTGGTCCCATAACCAAAGGTAAAGTGCATGGCACTAATTTTCCTTGGGATATTGATACCGAAGAACTCATTAAGAAACTTCAGTTAAAATCTATTTTTTTAATAAATGATATGCAAGCTAATGCCTATGGGCTAGCTACACTTAAAGAAAAGGATTTAGACCGCTTAAAATACGGTTCAGAAATAGCAGGCAATGCTGTTATAATTTCTCCAGGCACTGGTTTAGGAGAAGCTGGTTTATTTTGGGATGGAACAGCATACCACCCTTTTGCCTCTGAAGGTGGTCATTGTGATTTTGGTCCGAGAAATGATTTTGACCTTGAAATATGGAAATATTTCCAACAAAAATATGGACATGTAAGTTGGGAACGTTTATTATCAGGACAAGGCATACGGGATACCTACCAACTGATACGCAATGTAAGTGGCGAAAAGGAAACTGACACCTTTAAAGCCAAAATGGCCAAAGAAGATCCAGCAGCTGTTATTACACAAACAGCCTTAGAAGGATTAGATATAGTTTGCAGAGAAACCCTAGATCTTTTTGTTCGGTTTTTGGCTATAGAAACGGCTCAACTTGCTTTAAAATTTAAAGCTACTGGTGGTATTTATATTGGCGGAGGAATTATGCCTAAGATTATTAAAGGAATGAATCGTGAAATATTTACGGATAATTTTATGCAATCTGGACGAATGAATTCATTATTACAAATGGTTCCCGTAAATGTTATTCTAAATGATAACACTGCTTTACTCGGAGCAGCTTATTATGCTGCAATGACACTTGAATAAGTCTTAAATTATTTCATAACAAAAATAGCTACACATCATAAATCATAACAATTTAAAACCTGTAACCATTTAAGTAGTTTCAATCTCAATTTTTTATTTTTCTGAATTACAATGTATTTGTCTCAACATCAAATTCAATGACTTTAAAAAGTTGTCTTCTATTTTCCCTTGTGTTTTCTATGAATTGAGAAATAGTTTCCTCTAATTCCATATGTTCTGTTCTAAATTCTTTTTGATTATGTTTCTCAGTTTCATTAATTAATACAGAAAGTTGCACTAAATGCTGGTCCACCCGTTCTAATAAATCATCACAATCTCTTGTATCTTTTAAAATACTTTCGCCTGCTTTACGTATGTTCTCCAAATCTGTTTGAGCCTTTATCCATAAGAAATATTTATCCTCAAGATGCCTCAAAAATTTAAGATCATCCCTATAAAACAAAAGATCTGATTTCCAATGTTCGGTCAAAATATATAATTCTTGCAAGTTTCCGTTCTCTATAAAATCACCTTTAGGTCTGTTTCTAAAAAATTTCATTTAGTCTCTTATTTTAAGAAATAATAATTTTGCGCTAGACTTACTCCAAAACAAGGATTGGAGCTTTAGAATTAAGAATTAACATTTCTGTTAGCTGTTTTTCTGTAGCGTTATGCTTCATGTTCTGGCTTTTAGATAGAATAGTCACAAGATCAATTTCATTCTTCAGGACATAAGCATTTATTCCTTCTAAAACATCGTCATTTTTAATAAATACTCGTTCTTCATAAAATGTCTCAAGATAATATTCTATGGCATTTTCATTCTTTTCTTCCTCTTTACTATATCCATAAACACCAGGCTCATTTTCTATTGTCAATACATGTACTTTTGCATTGCATTTACGAGCTATCATTAAGAGTGTCCCCAGCTTTTTAGTGTTATCAATCTCTTCTCTTCCAATAACTAAAGCAATATTGGCTAGCTTATATTCTGAATAATTATAAGGAATAACCATAACTGGACATGTACTTTTTGAAACAATATTTATGGTGTTTTTATGTAGTTTATTGCCTTTTTTATCCGCGCCAGATGTTCCCATTATAATAAGGTCTATCTTATTCTTATTACTAATTTCAAGTAGGGTTGAAGAAAGTATTCCTTCTTGAATTATCCATTCTAATTTATTTTTTAAAACGCCGCTATATTCTTTCTCTAGCTTTTCAAAATTTCCTGGCTCCAACTCAAGATTACTATTTCCTGAAACATACGCCAATATAATTTTTATGTCGTCAAACCTACCTACAAAGGTTAAGGCATATTTTAATGCTTTTTTTGATGCCTCCGTAAAATTGAATGGTATCAGTATTGTTGAAATTTTATCCATGTTGTGTGTTTTTACATATAGCTTTTACAGACCATATAATTAAAATTTAATTTTAGATTTTCATATACGCTATGAAGCTAATCATGAGCTATTGTTTTGTTTAGCGCACCAAATCTTCTAAGCACATGAGCAATTGCTTCAATTTTGAAGTTTAGGCTTTACAATGTTCCATGTATTAGCCTTGTCTTTTACCATTAATAGCTTTTTTGAAATCATAGCGGCATGTATTTCAGGTAACTCATATAGTTTTTTTGACATGACTATACCTTGTCTTTCCTGTATTGGCCATAACATTTCGCCAACTGTATTTACGACTACTTCCGTGAAATCATATTGATAAATCCGCAATTGAAATGGATTTTTTCCGCGTAGGGTCTTGCTTTCGTAGATACCTACGGCATAACCATCATTAAACTGACTTACGTTTAAAAATTCTGCTGGTATAACTATAGTCCCTTTTTTATTCATAAAACCATATCGGGTAATACCATCTTCTTTTACAACTTTTATTGAACAAAGGCCATTCTTGAATTGAGGATAACTAAGACCTTCAATTCCAAGCTTAGCCGTATTAGGTGTTGTATTCCAAACTACATCTCCTCGAAAACCAATAACTAGTTTTCCATCTTCATCAATAAAACCCCATTCATTGCCTTTTTTAACGGCTGCTAAACCTTCACTAAAAGATCCAATTTGATCTAATCTTGCAACCGTAGGTGTATTAATCTCTTCTAGTGTTTGTGAAATACCTATCATAGGTATTGATAACAATAACGTAATAATAAATAAGCGTTTCATTTCTAATTGTTTTTTGTGTTCATCCAAAGGTATATTTGCCTTAGGAGTTTTAAGATGACTTGGGTCAGTTGTTAAATTAAATTAAAAACCAACAAAAAAAAATCCTATCAAAAAAAGCATGTTACACCTTGCTTGGCTTATACTTATAGCCGCAAAAAGCATTTTTTGTCCAAGCTATATTTTGATTACTATAATTTTTTTAGAGTACTGATTTAAATCATGTTTACCCTTGACGATTTAAAATAACTTTGAATATGTTTTAGGCATATTAGAAAAATTCTTCAAAACATTTTAAACTTTTAAAACATGAAATCATGATTAAAGACCACTCAAAACAGTATAATGACCTTTCGCGACTCATAAAAGAACTGGGCACTAAAATACCAGAAACCATAGAGGGTTTTAACAGTCTGCATAAAGCCAGTACTGCCGAAGGTGTGCTTTCTTCAAAAACAAAAGAACTCATTGCCTTAGGTATTGCTATTACGGTTCGTTGTGATGGGTGTATTGCATTTCATGTTCGCGACGCAATAAAGTCTGGAGCACTATCCGAAGAAATTATAGAAACCATAGGTGTGGCGGTCATGATGGGCGGAGGTCCTGCACTCATGTACGGTTGCGAAGCGTTAGAAGCCTTAAATCAATTTGCAATATTAGAAGACAACTAGATATATAATTAAAAAATAAAATATTATGAAAGAAGTAATTTACAATTCAGATTTACATTTTGAACACAAACTATGGAAATCTGAACTTGAATTTTGGAATGATGAATTAAAATCTTTCAAAAACAGATTAGCGGAACTAGTAACTCGTTGGACAGATAAAGAGGTACTTGCACAGTTAGAGCATTTTCAAAATGAATTTCTTCTTCATGAAGGAGTAATAGAAGATATGGAAGAAACGATTGAGGAACATGAAATGAGTATATCTGCCCACAGTGATGCAAATCACGAATCTATGGATGTAGCCATGGTAAAAAACCACCTAGAACTTCGTGAAAAAATGGAAACGCAACGCCAAATTTATGCAGATCTAAAAAAAGAGTTCTTTAAATTCTTATCTAAATACATGTAATTGATTCATATAGGGTTGCATTTAAAATGTCCTCCTATATTTTTTTAACTTATAACGTCCTCGCCAACTTAGGTTTTGAGGACGTTTTTGGTTGTTACAAAGAGCCTTACCAATACTAATAATCACTTTTATTATAGTAAAATGATATACTATTTAATTTCTTTAATAGTAGCTTTTCTCATGACCAATTTAACGTTCCTATTATGGTAGAAAAAACTAATAATAGATTTTTACTGTAATTGCAATCACAGAACACTACGAAATTGGTATAACGCTACCAAAAAAACAGTTGCAGTAAAGACTACTCAAAAAAATATTTTATTAGACTTTAAGGTAAGTGCAGTTGCCTGTACTATTTCTAAAAAAAATCACGCTATAAAATAAAACTAGAAACACATTTTTTTTTGGTACCTGATCTAAGTCAGGCTTCCCTCTCTCATCTATCCATAATTTTGAATAATGATTTAGATTTTAAACTTATGCGCTAGTTAATCCCCTTCTTTTTATCTGATTGTAACCTACACAGCAACGCTTCTTTATCACAAAGACTTGCTCTGAGGAATCAAAAAAATAGAAAGAATAATTAAGAAGATAACTAAATCAGTAAACTAATTTGAGACTAAATTAATTCATTATGGATATTCAAAATAAAGATAGAAAAGCATACTTCATAGGTGGCGGCATAGGATCACTTGCTGGTGCTGCATTTTTAATTCGCGATGGCGGAGTAGCTGGAAATAATATTACAATTTTTGAAAGTTTACCCGTTTTAGGCGGTAGTTTAGATGCTGGAGGAAATGCTGAACAAGGCTATACCTTACGTGGCTCACGTATGCTAACCCTAAATATTTACGAATGTACTTGGGCTTTGTTTAATACCATACCATCACTTACAGATCCTAACACCTCGGTATATAAAGAAACGGTTGCTTTTAATGAACGTATAAAATCAAACTCCAAAGCACGTCTCATTGACAAGAATCGCGCAATTGTAGATTCATCTAAACTTGGCTTTTCTATGGCCAACCGAGCAGAACTTCTTAAGCTTAGCGAGGCTAGTGAAGAAAAACTAGGGAATAGTTCTATTTACGATTGGTTTTCTCCTTCCTTTTTTGAAACCAATTTTTGGTTTATGTGGCGCACAAGTTTTGCATTCTCTCCATGGCACAGTGCTGTAGAGTTTAAACGTTACCTACATAGATTTATGCAGGAGTTTCCAAATGTAGAAACAATGACGGGAGTTAAACGTACCATCTACAACCAGTATGACTCTATGGTTCTTCCTTTACAAGTTTGGCTTAAATCTCATGGTGTAAACTTTTTACAAGAAAGTACGGTAACAGATTTAGATACCGAGTATGGTTTGGATAAAAATACAGGAACAGAAAAAGTAGTTGTAAAAAACCTTGTTTATGAAAACAAAGAAAATAAAGAAACCATAACAATCAATGATGGCGATTTAGTATTCTATCAAAATGGTTCCATGACCGATGCTTCTAGCTACGGATCCATGACAAGCGCACCAAAACACTTTACAAAAGAAGATAGCCAAGGATGGGCCTTATGGGAAAAACTAGCGAATAAATATCCTGGATTTGGTAGACCTGAAGTGTTTAATTCTAACATATCACAATCGTTCTGGGAGTCTTTTACGGTAACCTTAAAAGACACTGCTTTCTTTGACCAAATGGAGCAATTCTCTGGTAATAAAGCAGGAACCGGAAGCCAGGTAACCTTAAAAGACTCTAATTGGTTTATGAGTTTTTCATTAAATCAACAACCTCATTATAAAGATCAACCATCAGATGTTCAGGTATTTTTTACTTACGGATTACACCCTGACCGCGTTGGTAATTTTGTTGGTAAACCGATGACAGAATGCTCTGGAGAAGAGATTCTTAGAGAACTTGCGGGGCATCTAAAATTCGACTATGATGTTGTTTTTGCAAATGCAATATGTATACCCTGTAGAATGCCATATATCACCAGTATGTTCATGCCGCGGTTAAAAACAGACAGACCACTTCCTGTACCTAAAAACTCAAAAAACTTAGCATTTATTAGTCAGTTTGTAGAGATTCCAGATGATGTAGTTTTTACAGTAGAATATTCCATTAGAGCCGCTCAGATGGCCATGTATGAGTTACTAGATCTTGATCTTGAAATTCCGCCAATAACCAAATTTGATAAAAGTGTTAAGGTAGAACTAGAAACAGTAATGAAAGCTTTTCATTAAATACTCAAAGCGTTAGCCTCAAAGTATTAATGCCATAAATAGTAAATCAAATATTTATAAACCTTACTCCAAAATTTCGGAAATTCAGGATAAAATCACAGGAATAATGAAAATAACCAATTTATATCTAGCCTTAATCGTACTTACGGCAGGAATTATAGTAACAAGTTGTGGCGAAACATCTAAAAAGGATGTAGAATCTGCAAAGGAAAACATGGGCAAAGCAGGTGAAGACCTCAAGGAAGCGGTGAGCAATGCTACGGAGGAAAACAAAACCTATGTAGAAGCAAATTGGAAAAAATTTGAGAATGAATCAGAAGTTGCTATTGCAGACACCGAAACACAAATCAAAAATCTTCGAGAAAAAATCACAAAATCTGCCAAAAATGATCGTGAAAAACTGAATACTCAATTAGACAAATTAGAGCAAAAGAACAAAGGTTTGAAAGAAAAATTAGCCGAACGCAGTAGAAAGTTCAAAAATAATTTAGTTGAATTCAACGAAGACGCTAGAGAAAAAGAAAAATCTTTCGAGCGTGAGTTCAAACATGATACAGATGAACTAGGTACCGCCCTTAAAGGTATCTTCAAAAACAATGTGGAATAACAACCAAAAAAATAATAGCTATTATGACAACAACAATTTTAGATTCAACACAAAAATCCATAAGAAACTGGTGGATTTCCATTTTAGTAGGTATTCTATACGTAGGTATTGGGGTGTGGGTTATGCAAACCCCTTTAGAAAGTTATATATCACTAAGTATTATATTTAGCACCTTCATCTTGATTTCAGGTATATTTCAAATTGCTTTTGCCATCACTAATAAAAGTGACATGAAAGATTGGGGCTGGTATTTGTCTGGTGGTGTATTAGATCTATTAATCGGCATATTACTCTTGACCCACCCTTTGATGACTATGGCTATTTTACCACTTTACATAGGGTTCTGGTTACTGTTCCAAAGTGTGTTATCTATTGGTCTCTCTTTTCAATTAAAATCATTCGGAACACTAGGTTGGGGATGGTTGTTTTTTTGGAGCATTATTGCGCTCTTATTTTCATTCTTACTCTTGTTTAATCCAATTTTCGCAGGTTTGAGTATTGTTTATATGACAGCCTTCGCTTTAATAACTGCAGGGGTTTTTAGAATCTTTTTAGGTATTAATCTTAAGAAAATCGGTAAAAAAATCTAAGACACTTTCTCTAAGTCCTCATAATCCATTTATGAGGTAATTTAGGTAGAAACTAAAAATGTATCATAATTAAAAATAAAATTAGAAATCATGGGAAAAATAACAGAAAAATTCGACAAAGTATTAAATGCATCACCATTCCCAGGGCATATAGATCATGCTCCAGATGCTAGCAAAGAAGTAGTACGTAATTCTAAAGATCAACCCATGCCTTTTGCTGATCTTAAAGGAAACTACCAACGTAACAAAGGTATACCCTCTAAATCTTTTAAAGACAGTAAAGTTTATATAGTAGGAACAGGTATTGCAGGCCTATCTGCTGCATATTACTTTATACGTGATGGGCACATTCCCGGAGAAAATATAATTTTTCTTGACAAAATAGCTATTGAAGGCGGTTCTTTAGATGGCTCAGGAAATGCTAAAGATGGCTACCTTATAAGAGGTGGTAGGGAACTGGAAATGAACTATGAGAATTTATGGGATATTTTTCAAGATATACCTGCCTTAGAAATGCCTGCTCCGTATAGTGTTTTAGACGAATTTCGTTTATTAAATGATAATGATCCTAATTACTCAAAAGCTAGATTAATTCATAATAATGGGGAAATACAAGATTTCAGTAAATTTGGCCTAGATAAATTAGATCAATTAGCCATCGTAAAACTTTTACTAAAAAAGAAAGAAGAGCTAGATGATGTTACCGTAGAAAGTTATTTTAGTGACTCATTTTTTAAAAGTAATTTCTGGACTTTATTTCGTACCATGTTCGCCTTTGAAAACTGGCATAGTTTACTAGAGTGCAAATTATATATGCACCGATTTTTACACCGTATTGATGGTTTTAATGATCTATCATGCTTGGTATTTCCTAAATACAATCAGCATGATACCTTCGTAAAACCGTTGACAGATCATCTAAAATCTAAAGGTGTTAAAATTCAGTTCAACACCTTCGTTAAAGATTTAGAGGTACAAATAAACACAGAAGGTAAAGTAGTTAAAGGTATAATTACCCAACAAGAAGATAAAGAAGTAACCATCGCTGTAACTGAAAACGATTTTGTAATTGTTACCACAGGTTCTATGACAGAAGACACCCATTATGGCGATAATATAAATGCACCTATTGTAGCTATTGATGATATAAAAAGTGGTGAAAGTGACGGATGGCAGTTATGGAAAAACTTAGCTACAAAATCTATTGAATTTGGTAAACCTGAAAAGTTCTACAGTTCTGTTAAAAAATCTTCTTGGGAGTCTGCAACATTAACGTGTCGCCCATCAGCTTTCACAGAAAAAATAAAAGAATACTGTGTAAACGACCCTTATTCTGGAAAATCAGCAACCGGAGGGATTGTCACTATAACAGACTCTAACTGGTTAATGAGTTTTACCATTAATCGCCAACCGCACTTTCCTGAACAACCAGATGACATTCTGGTGATATGGGTGTATGCTTTATTTATGGATAAAAACGGTAACTACAGTAAAAAAACAATGCCACAATGTACTGGTAATGAAGTATTAGCGGAGTTATGTTTTCATATTGGATTAGAAGATCAAATAGCTACTATTATAAAAAATACTATTGTAAAAACCAGCTTCATGCCCTACATAACCTCAATGTTTATGCCTAGAGCAGCAGGAGACAGGCCAGAAGTTGTACCAAATGGCTCTAAGAATTTAGGGCTTGTAGGACAGTTTGTAGAAACACATAATGATGTGGTGTTTACCGTAGATGCTTCGATTAGAACTGCTAGAATAGCTGTTTACAAATTGCTAAACCTTAACAAGCAAGTGCCTGATATTGCTGCTGGTCAGTATGACATTCGTCAACTATTGAAAGCAGCTAAAGCTTTAAACGATTACAAACCTTTTCCTGGAGAAAGTGTTTTAAAACGGGTATTAAAAAATACCTACTTTGAACATATTTTACCTGAAGGAGTAGAAGACGAAGAGCAGCATGATTCTTTTTTAACCGAACAGTTAGAAAAACTTAAAGGCTGGGCTAAAGAGCTTACGCATTAATACCATAAGAAATTTGAACGTGAATACGAACTGGATACCTCATCGAATAGTATGTCGTCCTTTTAAAGCTAAATCTAAAGAGTAGATAAAATCATTTTTGAAACTAATGCATTTAACAGAAGTATCTGTAACTGAACATGAAAGCAATGACTTATCAAAAAAAAAAAAATATGCTACATAAAAACGATAGCGCACCTGACTTTAAATTGTACGCCACACCAGACCAAAAAATAGCGTTATCTGAAATGAAAGGTAAGAATGTAATTCTTGCCTTTTATCCTGCAGACTGGAGTCCAGTTTGTAGCGACCAAATGGCACTATACAATGAGACCCTAAAATATTTCAAAAAATATGATGCTGAAATATTCGGCATATCAGTAGATAGTAAATGGTGCCATATGGCATTTAGTACATCGCGAAATTTACATTTCCCTTTATTGGCCGACTTTGAACCAAAAGGTGCTCTAGCAAAGTCTTATGATGTTTACGATGATACCGAAGGCCAATGCAAACGAGCATTATTCGTGATCAATAAAAAAGGCATTATTGAGTGGAGTTATGTTTCTCCTACAGCAATTAATCCCGGTGCCGACGGTATTTTGGATGCTCTCGAAAAAATGAATAAATAATTACTTATAAAATGAGTTTACATCCCGCAATTAATCATAGCGATCACATCAAGGGAAATTTAAACGCCAGTTTAGAAATTGTAGAATATGGTGACTTTGAATGTGCCCATTGTGGTGCAGCGCACTCAATTATGGAAACAATAATGAAGGAATTTAGTAACCAAATTAAATTTGTTTTTCGTAATTTCCCTTTATCCGAAATGCACACAAATGCACTTGAGGCTGCAAAAGCAACAGAAGCTGCTGCATTACAGGGAAAATATTGGGAGATGCATAATAGTATTTTCGAAAATCAAGAATATTTACAACCCAACGATTTTGTCCAACGTGCAGAAAACTTAAGGATGGATATTCAAAAGTTCAAAATGGATATGCGACAAAATAATATTGCAGAAAAAATTGATACTGATTTTGAAAGTGGCATTCGCAGCGGTGTTAATGGTACGCCTTCTTTTTTCGTAAACGGAAATAAATTTGACGGAGATGCTTCTAATTTACTAGAATTGATTCAGGAACGTGTAGCTTAATATCTTTCAACATAAAAAAACAATCATGGGAAAAAAAGTAGCAGACCAAATCGTAGAGATGTTGGTAAATAATAACGTAAAAAGAATTTATGCTGTAACGGGTGATAGTCTCAACGAACTGAATGATGCGGTAAGAAGAAGCGGAAAAATTAAATGGATTCATGTTCGCCACGAAGAAGTGGGCGCTTATGCTGCTGCTGCGGAAGCAGAATTGGACGGTTTAGCTTGTTGTGCAGGAAGCAGTGGCCCTGGTCATGTGCATTTAATAAACGGACTCTATGATGCCAACCGTTCTGGAGTACCCATTATCGCTATTGCCTCTACTATTAATACCCCAGAATTTGGCGTTGATTATTTTCAAGCTACAAATACGTGCAAATTATTTGATGATTGTAGCGTATACAATGAAGTGGCAACTACGCCCAAACAAGTACCTCGCATGTTACAAGCTGCTATCCAAAATGCGGTTCATAAAAAAGGAGTTGCTGTATTTGGTTTGCCTGGTGATGTATCTGCCATGCCTGCTGAAGAAAGTGCAACGTCTATGTATAACTATCATAGCGAAACCATTTTACGCCCTACAGATAATGAGATGCAAAAATTAGCCCACTTGGTGAATAAGCATCCAAAAATTTCTATTTATTGTGGTATTGGAGCAAGGGAAGCTCATGACGACATTATAAAATTAGCAGGATTACTAAAAGCACCCATTGGATATTCTTTCCGTGGCAAAATGGGGATGCAGCACAACAATCCATACGAAGTAGGAATGACAGGTTTACTCGGTGTTCCATCTGCTTTTCATGCCATGCACGAATCGGATGTCGTGATATTATTAGGAACTGATTTTCCTTACGAGCATTTTATGCCCGTAAAAAATAAAATAATTCAGGTAGATGAAAAACCAGAACGCCTAGGAAGACGGGCAAAATTAGAAATGGGATTGACCGGAAGAATAACAGATACCATTGCGGCTCTCTTGCCATTAATCAACGAAAAAGAAGATACCAGTTTCTTAGATGCTCAATTAGAATTTTATGAAAAAGTGAAAGAAAACTTGAATGTCTATGTAAACGATGAGGGGTTTGAACATCATATTAGTCCCGAATATGTGGCATCTACCATCGATAAAATGGCTGATGATGATACCGTTTTCACAGTAGATACAGGAATGTGTTGTGTATGGGGGGCAAGATATATTCACGGTACTGGAAAACGAATCATGTTAGGTTCTTTCAATCATGGTTCTATGGCAAATGCCATGCCTATGGCTATAGGAGCACAATTAGCCTATCCTGAAAGACAAGTTGTTGCATTTTGTGGTGATGGTGGTCTTTCTATGTTATTGGGAGACTTAGCAACTATCAAGCAATACAACCTTCCTATAAAACTAATTGTTTTTAATAACCGTTCTTTGGGAATGGTACAATTGGAAATGCAAGTAGAAGGTTTACCTAATAATGAAACGGAGATGGTGAACCCTAATTTTGAAATGATAGCACAAGCCATGGGATTCAAAGGAATTTCGGTTACAAAACCTGAAGATGTAAAAAAATCTTTGGAAGAAGCATTTGCACACGATGGTCCTGTTTTGGTGAGTGTATTTACCAACCCACAAGCATTAGCAATGCCACCAAAAATGGAATTTGACCAAATGAAAGGTTATGCCCTATCTATGAGTAAAATGATCCTGAGCGGAAGAATGGATGAGGTTTTAGAAATGGTAAAAACAAATTACAAACACATGAAAGAAGTGTTGTAAGTGCTATTTTTTATATTTTTAATAAAATAGCACCAAGGAAAGAATAAATGAATAAACGAACCGCTAGTCCTGCTAAAAAAAATAAGTTAATTGTTCTTTTTTGCCTTTTATTTATCATTGTATGGCTAAATTCTTTAATTGGAACAACAGATATCTCTAATTGGTATATTGAAAATACCTTAACGGTGATTTCATTATTTTTTTTAATTTTCACTTTCAAAAGATACAGATTCAGCAACTTTAGTTATTTGCTTATCTGTATCTTTTTATGTCTGCATGTCTATGGTTCTAAATACACCTATGCAGATAATACCTTCGGATATTGGTTGCAGGATCTCTTTCATTCTCCAAGAAATCAGTATGATAGGTTGGTCCATTTTAGTTTTGGTTTTTTGCTCTATTATCCTATGCAGGAATGCTTTTCAAAATGGTTAAAATATCCTCAGAGAATTGCATTATTGTTCCCCATAATGACAACGCTTTCTGTCAGTTGCCTTTATGAAATTATTGAATGGTTGGTCGCCGATGTTTTCTTTGTGGAACAGGGCGTTTCTTATTTGGGCATACAAGGCGATGTTTGGGATGCTCAAAAAGATATGGCACTAGCTTTTTTAGGGGCGGTTATAGCTTTTTTATTTTTCTATGGATACCAAAAAAACAGACATACAAACACTAAAATATAGGTGTACTAAAAAACCATTTTAACGTAGTGTTTCTTTTTTTTTAGCCTTCAATGCTACAATCATTATTAAAAGTATATACATGATCTATATCAGTGTACACACTTTTTAATCAAAATACCTTTGGGCTATAATAAATTGTAAAACACAAAACATGAAAACACCAAACATAGGTATTTCAGAAGAAAACAGACAAGCTATCGCAGACCAGTTATCAAAAATATTAGCAGATGAATTTGTTCTTTATTCAAAAACGCTGAATTTCCATTGGAATATTGAAGGTCCAGATTTTCATTCAGTACACCTATATCTAGAAACCTTATATCAAGAACAACAAGAGGTTGTGGATACCGTAGCTGAAAAAATACGTGCAATAGGTCATTATGTGCCTGCAACGTTAAAGGACTATTCTCAATTGACTCATCTTACCGAAAAAACAAAAGGTAAAAATGATAGTAAAAGCATATTTTCAGAATTGTTAGAAGACCATGAAAGTATTATTATTCATATTAGAGAAGAGATAAAACCTATTGCAAAAAAATGGAAAGCAGATGGCATAAGCGACTATGTTACAGGATTAATGGAACAGCATGAAAAGACAGCTTGGATGTTGCGTTCACATTTAAAATAATGATACTTGACACCAACGTATTATAAAGCAATTTTATAATAATGTCCGGTTGGCATCAGAGTTCAATTACATGAACTACTAGTTTTCTATAGATTAAAAAATAGCTTAGCTTAATTGCTAAGCTATTTTTTGTTTTTATGACAAATATTACTGAGGTTTTAATGGAACTGAAACGTAATTTTTAGATAAAAAAAATAGCATCCTGACTTAGGTCAGGAGAATTGTGATCAAAACGCTATACTTTTAAATCATCATTTAAAAATGAAATCTACTTGATTTTATAATTAAAATAAAAGATATGGAAGTAACAAAAAAAACATCCAGTATTAAAACGGTAAATCCTTTTAATAACGAATTGGTAAAAGAGTTTCTACCAATGACAGATGCCCAATTAGCAGCAATAATTGATAAGGCGGACGCAGCTTTCCAACCTTGGAAAAACACGACCTTTGAAAAAAGGGCGAAAATTATTCATAAAGTAGCTGCTTTAATGCGTGAGCGTAAAGAGGCATTAGGAAAACTAGCCACCTTAGAAATGGGGAAACTATTGGCAGAATCTATTTACGAAGTAGAATTATCAGCAAATATTTTTGATTATTACGCTGATAATGCAGCAGTATTCTTAGCCGATAAACCCTTGGACGTTAAAACCGGAGATGCATTTATCTCCTATGAACCTATAGGTACTATTTTAAGTATTCAGCCTTGGAATTTTCCATACTATCAAATTACCAGAAGTGCTTCTGCCAACCTGATGGCAGGTAATACTATGGTATTGAAACATGCATCTAACGTACCACAATGCGCACAACTGATGGAAGATTTATTCCTAGAGGCTGGTTTACCTAAAGGAGTATATACCAATATCTTTATTCCTGGTAGGGAAATTAAAAAATTGGTCTCTAACCCAAAAATCAAAGCTGTAACATTAACAGGGAGTGAGCCTGCAGGAGCAAGTATTGCAGGTGCCGCAGGATTAAACGTTAAAAAAGCAACGCTAGAGCTTGGCGGTAGTGACCCTTTTATAGTATTAGAAGATGTTGATATTGATTTAGCCGTAAAAACGGCAGTTGAAGGTAGAATGTGGAATGCAGGTCAAGTCTGTGTTTCTCCTAAAAGGGTTATCGTTCCTGAAAGTATAAAAGAAGAATTTTTATCTAAAGTCAAGGCCTTTTTCAGCACTTTAAAAGTGGGCGACCCAATGGATAAAGAAACCAATGTAGCCCCACTTTGTACGGAAGCTGCGGCACAAGGTGTTATTGCCCAAATTAATAAAGCGGCACAACAAAACGCCACCATTGTCTTGGGCGGTAAACGTGTAGATAGGCCTGGTGCGTTTGTAGAGCCTACCATTATTACAGACATTACCCCAGAAATGGATGTGTACTACGAAGAAATATTTGGTCCAGTGTTTATGTTGTATAGCTATAAAAATATAGATGAAGCTATTACACTTGCCAATGCTACCAAATATGGTTTAGGTAGTACCGTTTTTGGTAACGATACTCAAGAAGCTTTAAAAGTGGCAAGACAAATAGATACAGGTATGGTCTATATTAATCACGTAACCGGTATTGCTCCTGAATTACCTTTTGGAGGTACTAAAAATTCAGGTTTTGGTAGAGAACAATCTCCTTTAGGAATCTATGAATTTGTTAATGAAAAATTGATTAGGACGACTACTCCTGAAGCCGTATATTAGAATAAAAACTAATAAATAAGGGATTAATATTTTTTTGAAATCTGAAGGACAACACCTCAGCGCATTACCATAGGACCAACGTTAAAAATCTGCATTCTGAACAAAAAATGGTGAGATTTAAAACTTGTTTTAGAATTCGTAAATGTTGTAAATTCTCTTCAGAAAATAAGTAATTACGGCTAGCGAAAATTATTAATTTACGATTGTTTTTAATTTTTAAAACCTAAAAATTAGAAATAATCGTATTTTTTTTAAATATTTCAATATGAGATTTAACTCAAATTTGAACTAGAAATTCTGCTTATATATAATTTTAATTTTTATGTTTCAGGTTGCCAATTATTACTTCTCTTATGAAACTCCAAAATCATTTCTTTACATGTGAAAATTATTTTTTTGTGTCAATTGATTTCAACTAAAATAGTTTGATATTTTTACTGATTTAGTAAGCCTAGGAATAAATTCTGAATATAAAATGATTCTAATTTACTTTAGAGTATTGATGAACTCTTAAGTCAATAACACCGGTATATGATAAGTATAGGGAAGGGCTTATTTACTACAAAAAAAGACCTATATAAGAATTATTTCAATATTCTCTGTATCCAAAAATAAAATAGATTATTTAGAAAACAAAGCAACTTTTCTTATAGTGAAATTATTCTCCTCCTAAAAAACGCTGTAATACCTTAAGCTGCCACTCGCCCACTATAGAAATTTTAGTTTCTGCATTTAATAGCACAAGACCATACCCTAAGCGAGTTAACTTACAATCGCTAATAATCTCGTTGGCTATACTGCTGAAAACTGGTCTAAAATGTTCTCGTAAGTTCATTTCAGAAGACTTAGCTACATTCATGGCTTTTGCTACTGCATCACTAATTTGATTGGGAGATAGACCATGGTACAATAAGTCGCTTGCAAAAAAATGCATTCGCAAACCATAATAGAATTCCATAAAATTCTCAACGCTATCCGTTGTTTTGTATGCTTGTTGATAAATAGAGATTTGCATCATGGTTTTAGTTTAAAATGATGGGAGTAAGATTCGCAACAAAATTACTTACCTTATTTTCCCCATTTAGAAAAATTCATTTAGTTAAAGTTGTTACTAATTTTTTATACGTTAGTGTGCCCATTTTCTAATATTTAATCAGTCAATGTATTTTCTAATTTTTCTATATCTAAACGGTCTCCTCTAGCAACTAAAAAAAAGGTTCCATCGATTAATTTTTTAACACTAGCCCCTGCTTGTTCCTCACTCACTCCAAGTCCTCTTAAAATTCCATAAGGTCCACCAGAAAGCACTCCAATAGCTTTTCTGCCTACCGGGTTAAGAAATGTTGGAACTAAAAATCCGGCTACAAACAAACGACCTAATTCAGGATTGTAAAAAGTACTAAATTCAGTATTTTGCCCTAATATTTTTTTAAAAAAGAGAGTTAACTTAATCTCTATAAATTCTAAATCTTTAGGATTATTCTTATAGTTGCCTTCAAGGATACCAATAACCGATATGGCTATTTTATTAAAATCCATTTGATGAATCAATTTAAGAGCATTTTCTAACTCTAAAATTTGACCATATGGTTTTAGGAAAACTTGTTTTTGTTCTGGTTTTGGGATGTTCATAATACTAAAAATTTAGAGATAGTATGGTATTAGGTCAGTCCATTCTCTACGGCTAAATTACAAGGACATAAGCTCAATATTCCTGATCTAGGTCATGCTATAAAAAAAATAATGGGATTAAATTTGTAGGAGATACTTACTAATAATTAAAAACAAAATTTTATGGCAAATGATAAAGGGAATATTCTTCTGGCATTATTAACTGGTACTGCAATAGGCGCAGGCATTGGAATATTATATGCTCCTGAAAAGGGGATTGAAACTAGACATAAAATTAAAAACAAAGCTTTAAATGCCAAATACGACCTAAAAGATTATCTATCTAACGCCAAGGATGAACTTACAGAGACAGCAAATAAAAAGAAAGTAGACTTTGAACAAAAAATAGAAGAAGTCATTAGTACTATGAGTTATAAGGCAGATGACATCATCGCCACGTTAGAACGTAAATTAGAAGATCTTAGAAAGAAAAATGCTCATCTACATAAATAATAATAATAATAATAATAATATATAAGATTTTTACTGAATTCTTTAAAAGCTTCTAAGTCTACCACCAATAATGAAAACTACCTCATGGGTATTAAATAATTGATATAGATTTTTTTTACATAGCAAAGGATTAAAATAATATCCTAGGTATGCAAAAAAAATCTATATCCAATGCTACCTCAGCATGCTATCCAAAATCTGCAACTTGCTGTAATAATTTTTTATCTGTAAGTATAATTCTACGAGACTGCCCTAATTGAATTAAACTTTGATCTTTAAAGCTTGAAAGAACACGTATGGCTGTCTCCGTGGCAGTACCTATTAGCCCTGCAAAATCTTCTCTTGAGATATTGATACCTAAATCATCATCTTTAATAAGCCCTTTGTCATATAATTCTAACAATGCGGTAGCAGCCCTTTTCCGTACAGAATCGAAAGCCATACCCATTAATTGATTTTGCATATGTAAAACATTGTTAGAGATCATACTTATAAATTTGTTTGATACGTCTTTATTATTGAACAAAAGTTGGGTAAAATCTTTCTTAGGAATACAACACACCTCACAATCACTAAGTGCCACAGCTGTTTCTGTATACAAACCAGAATTGCCTAAAACGCAAAGCTGACCTATAAAATCGCCAGCTGCAAACATGCCGGTAACATACTCTTTTCCATTTTCATTATGTTTATAAGTCTTTACTTCTCCATGCTGAATAAAGTATAAATTTTGAGCTATACTATTCTCTGAAAAGATATTCTCTTTTACTTTATATTGATTTAATTCTCGGTCTTCAGAAAGATCTTTTAAATTTTGATATTTTGAGGCTTCCTTAATAAATTGATTAATGCCTTGAACATTTCTTAAAAATTCTTTACGTAAAAAAGAAGTTTTCTTTATACGTGCTTCTATAGCTTCTATTAAATCTTGCGCTTCAAAAGGCTTGGTTAAATAATCATCGGCACCCATAGTCATTCCCTTACGTAAATCTGACCTTTCTGATTTAGCGGTTAAAAAAATAAAAGGGGTGCTAGCTGTGCTATGATCTTTACTCAATTGTTCAAAAACTTCATAACCATCCATTATAGGCATCATTATATCACATAAAATTAGATCTGGTGCAAATGATTTTGCTTTTTCTATACCAATCTTACCTTTTTCTGCCGTAGCCACTTCATAATTCTCAAGTTCAAGAATTTCTGCAGTCATTTCGCGAACATCAAGATTGTCTTCAATAAGTAGTATTTTTTTCATATTTCAATAGATTAAAGGGAGTTCTACAATAAAAGTTGTACCATGATTAAGTTTGCTTTGAAAGCTAATATTCCCGCGCATTAGCAGGACGTACTGTTGTACAATATTCAATCCTAAACCAGTACCTTGAAAATTGGTCGCATTTTTTGCGCGATAAAAACGTTGAAATAAATAGCCTTGATCTTCATCGGGTATTCCGATACCCTGATCTGTAACTTCAATGAAAAGTTTCTTATTCTTAGTACTTATTATAAGGAGTATTTTTGTATTTTCTTCAGAATATTTTATAGCATTCGTCAATAAATTATGTACAATGTGTCTTAATAGTTTTGGGTCTAGCTGCACTTGTATACTATATGAACTATAGACAATGGCCATTTCCTGACCAGTTTTCTTAATGCCTTGAAGCTCTTCCACTAAAGCATCTGAGAATTCAACAAAATCAAATAAAATAGGCTGCGCTATGACTTTCCCTTCTTCTAGCTTACTTAAAGATAAAAAATCATTGAGTATACCCACTAAGTTTTTTATACTAGTCTTTATCTTACTTATATATTTTATTCTTTTTTCTTCTTGACCTGCTTCATTTTGGCGTTCAATAAGATTCGTAGCAGAAAGTACAGTACTTAATGGCGTTCTAAATTCATGAGAGGCCATGGAAATGAAACGAGATTTAAGTTCGTTGAGCTCTTTTTCTTTTTGCAATGTATTCCGGATTTCAACTTCTACTCTTTTTTGATCAGAAATATTATTGTAAACAAGTAAAGCTTGTATAACCTCATGATTTTCATTAAACAACGGCGTAGTGTTTACCAAATATGATATTCCCTTAACTTTTACTTCAAAAGAGCAGTGTTCTCCTTTCAATGTTTTCTGTATGTTTTTCTTAACGTTTTTCTTTAATTCAATAGGTACTTGCCTTAATTCATCAATTGTAGCACCAACTTGGATTGCATCCCTAAAACCAACTACGTCTAAATCTTCACCTTCAATAAAAACAACTGACAGATTCAAATCTAAAACGCCTACGAAACCTCTTGGAAAATTCTTAAAAATAGTATCCAATAATTTTTGACTAGCAATGGCATTATTTTCCGCTGTCTTTGTAATCTGAATTTGATCTTCAAAGCTCAAATTAGACTCTACCAGCTTCTGTACTATATCCTTTAACTCAACAGTTCGTTCGGCAACCTTATGTTCTAGTGCTTCAGCATAAGCAGCTAATTCTTGCCTACTGTCTTTTAAAGCAACGCCTTCATTGTGCTGGTCAATGGCCACACTTATGGCCTGCGTTATAATATTTATAATTTCTTTTTCAGTATCAAGTGGTTTTCTAGAAACAGGTAAATAAATTGCAAAGGTTCCTAATAATTCTTTATTTGATGAAAATATTGGAAAGGACCAACATGCTTTAATATTATCTTTAATTGCTAATTCTCTAAAAGCTTCCCATAACGGATCATTAAGGGTATCAGAAACAATTACTTCTTTTTTTAAATATGCCGCCGTACCACAAGATCCATTTTCTGGACTAAGAAACATCTTTTCTATAGCTTTCGTATACCTTTCCGATAGATTTGGCGCTGCTAATTTTTTTAATTTATCAGATTTCTGATCCAACAAAAGAATGGAACCTTGACAGTTTGGAATAGCCGTTTCTATGGTTTCGATAATTTTATAGGCGATGGTTTTCAATGGCTTATGTTGAATAATCATATCCATAACATGGGATTGCCCAATTTTAAAAAATTCTTGTATTTTATGAGCGGTAACATCATTTTGCACCCCAACATAATGCGTCAGTATTTTTTTAGTATTGTATATGGATGTAATACTGATTTCATTCCAGAATAAAGAACCATCTTTTCTATAGTTACGCAATACCACACGGCAGTCTTCTCCTTTTTTTATGGCGGCAGACATTTTTTTAATTTCAATCTGATCGGTATCATCACCTTGTAAGAAACGACAATTTTGACCCATAAATTCTACTTTTTCGTACCCTGTAATCTTTGTAAAGGCTTCATTACCATAGATAATTGGAAAGTCGGGTTGTTGGGCATCACAAATAATAATTCCGTTCGCTGTGGCTGCTAAAGCACGGTTGCGCACATATAGTATGTTCTCTATAACTCTCTCTGCCGTTATATCTCTAATAATAGTCAAAAGCCTATTTTTATCCATTGGAACAATACGACCTTCATAAAACTGCCTCCCCCCTTTTACCTCAAAATCATATTCAACAAACTGAATTTCTTCACTCTCAATGGTTTTATCCATTCCTTTACGTACTGCCTCGTAAATATGTTTAGGCAATAATTCGTTTATATAACCACCTATTAAGGTAGCCGGTGCTGCAAACAATTTTTCTGGTTCTGGGGCATAGCAATCAAGAAATTTACCTTCATGGTTTAAGATAAACATCATATCCGGAAGCGCGCCTAACAAAGCTTTATTCTTAGCTAGGTTTTCCTCTAGCTGTTGTTCCGTTTCTTTTTGTTCCGTAACATCTTGTATGGTTCCAAACCACTCCAAAGGCTTCCCATAGAGATCATAAGATGCTTTACCATGAGCCATAATATGGCGTACTGTACCATCTGCTCTAATTATTCTTTTTTTATTAGAATAAGGAGTACAATTTTTAATGGCATAATCTACGGAAGCTAATACATTTTGTTGGTCATCCGGATGAATAAATTTGGAGGCCGTTTTGGCAGTAAGTCGCTCATCACCCACTGGCAGGCCACATATTCTATAGAACTCATCTGACCAACTTCTCTCATTTGTTTGCAGATTCCATACCCAACTACCAACATGAGCCAGACTTTGGGCTTCATTCATTTTTTGAGCATTAGCTGCCGTACTTTTCTGAGTCAATAATCGATCGGAAATATCTATTACAAATGCTACCGTTAAATTCTCACTACTTATTTCGGTTGGACTCAAACTTATTTCTAAAGGAATTTGTAATCCATTTTTTTTAAGTCCCCATATATCTCCCCTCTTACCCATAATTCTCGTTACAGGTTTTCTTCCAAAACCTTTTCTATGGTTTTCATGAGATTTCCCATAATGAGGAGGAATAAGGTCATCTACTTTTTTATGTACCAATTCTCCTGGTTCATAACCAAACATTTTATCTATTGAAGGATTCGCCTTGATAATGTTACCCTCTTGGTCTACTACCAAAATACCTTCTATTGAAGATTCAAATATACCCTTGAAGAGTTCGTTATCTTTAATTTTATCTACCATTCACTGTAGGGTAATAGTTTACGTTATGGACTAAATTAAGGAAAAAGGAAGGACTCCTATGCAGGATTAAGTTAAATAAAACACATACATGTGCTAAGCTCAAATAGTTGAGTAAAAATGGTACTCGGATTATCTTTAATAAGAAAGGGGTCATATGCGCTTTTAACAAATGTATGATGGTTGCCCTTATAGAAACATGACCATTATCATGTTTTTAGCTTTAGCCCCCGATGTAAAACATTTTATTATCTTTAAAATTAGATGAAACCTTTGTTGCTGCACTCATTTTCTTTGCCCCCTTATACCCTAATTTAAACATGCTATCTATACTGTTTTTTTTTATCTCAATCAATAATCTTAAAAATCCTCTTAAAAAGTTGAATTAAAAAAACTGGCGTCATACTCGTAAAAGTTATTATTAACCACGTGTCTATACTCAATTTTTGAAGCCCTATATAGTTATTAAGCGGACTAACGAAATAAAATACAGCCATTATACTGATACAAAGCAATGAGGCAGCCCAGGTAAATTTATTACGGGTAATTTCATTGTTTAGAAATGATATTTTACGGGAAGGTAAATTTAGGACATGCCATAGTTGCGATAAAGCAAGACTAAAAAAGGTAATGTTGTTGCATAATTTTGCATCGTACTTTAAATAGTGGCTACAATACCAAGTTACCAGTAGAATAGGTAATGCCAATAATACCGCATACACATTTATAGTAAACCAATCTCTTTTAATTACAATAGGCTGCTGCGGATTTCGTGGTGGTATTTTCATAATTAAATCATTGCCTTTACCAAGGCCTAAAGCCAGTGCCGGAAAAATATCTGTAACCAAATTAAGGAAGAGAATTTGTAGTGGAAGTACGGAGAACGGAAAATTTAATAATCCATAAAAAAATACAATAAATATTTCACTAAGGTTGCAAGAAAGCAGATACATTAGAAAGTTCTTTATGTTCTTAAAAATTACCCTACCCTGCATAATGGCTGTCACGATAGATGTAAAAGAATCATCTTTTAAAATCATTGCAGCGGTTTCTTTTGCTACCTGTGTACCCCGTATGCCCATAGCAATACCAATATCTGCTTTCTTTAACGCAGGAGCATCATTTATCCCGTCACCCGTCATTGCCACAATACTGCCATGTTTTTGATAAAAACTTACCATAGCTAACTTTTGCTTTGGCGTAACTCTTGCAAAAATAGTTGCAGCAAATAATTTTTTGTCTGATAATTTAGAATCTAATTCTTTACCATTGATAACAACATTATCTTTTTCTGATAGCTTTATTTTTTCAGCAATATTAAGTGCTGTTGCAGGATGATCTCCAGTTATCATAATAACCTTAATACCTGCGTTCCTACATGATTGTAACGCCTCTACAACTTCCATTCGTGGAGGGTCTAAAAACCCTATTAAACCGACAAGCGTTAAGCCTGATAAAAAATTAGTAGTAGGGATATTGGCCGCTTCTTTAAAAGCAAATGCCAATACTTTTGATCCCTGAGCTTCAATAGTTTCTGCTCTATTTAAAAAGTCTTTTTTTGCTGCCTCTGTTAAAGGGATTACCCTATCGCCTGCACTATAAAAACTACACGTATCTATTAATTTTTCTACAGCCCCTTTTGCTGCTACAAAGTTGCCTGCATTATTTTTATGTAAAGTTGCCATTAATTTTGTTTCAGAATTAAAGGGTTCTTCTGCTATACGGGGATATGTTGCGTTTATAGCTTCCACATTTACTTTGCTTGTATTTACAAATTGTAATAGTGCAATTTCAATAGGATCTCCTAAATATTTTTTCTTATTTTCTTTCTGTTCACTTGCAGCATTATTGCATAAAATAGAGATGAGTATTAACTTTTCATAGGCCCCTTTATTTTTGTTAATTACAATGCTACTATCATCACCTTTTTTAGCTATCGTTATGTCTTCATCAAAAAACATCAACTTGTTTACATCAATTTTATTTTCTGTTAGCGTGCCCGTTTTATCCGTAAAAATAATATTAACGCCGCCTAGTGTTTCAACAGATGCCAGTCTTTTTATGAGTACATTCTTCTTTGCCAGGCGCAACATGCCATAAGTAAGTGCTATTATACTTACCACAGGTAGCCCTTCCGGAATAGCTGCCACAGCCAATGCTAATGCAGTTTCTACAATAAGATAAAACTGTTTACCCTGCAGCAATCCTGTTATTATAAATATACCTGCAAATACAGCAGTAACCACCATTAATATTTTTGTAATCCCTTGTATCTTCTTTTCTAGTGGAGTATCACCCTGCTTTGCAGTAGCAACCATATGGGTTATTTTCCCTAATTCTGTATGCACACCTGTACCTGTAACAATGGCTCTAGCATTGCCTTTTACAACAGATGTGCCTTTAAATATTAAATTAATTTTGTCTGCAAGAGGCACTTCATTTTTTATGACTTCAATCTTTTTTTCAACCGGTAATGATTCACCTGTAAGTGCCGATTCATCAATTTCAAATTGATTTACCTCTATTAACCTTGCATCAGCCATTACAATATCACCCGCTTCTAATACCAGCACATCTCCAGGTACAATTCTTTCGGCTTGGATTTCTTTAAGGGAATTATCTCGCCAAACTTTTGAAACACTTACATCCATTTTCTTTAATGCCTTCATAGAATTACGCGCTTGTAACTCCATAATAAAACCCAACACTACAGTAATAAAAATTACAGCAATAATAGAAAATCCTTCTAACCAATCTTCAAAGAAAAAAGAGAAGCCAGCGGCTACTACTAATAATAAGATTATCGGACTTTTAAATTGCTCAAATAAAATGAGTAAAATACTTTTTTGCTTTTGCTCCCTATAACTATTTAGGCCATACTTTGCAATCCTGTCATTAATACTTCTTTCTTGTAAGCCTGTTTTTAGATCTACATCAAGCAGGTTTACAATAACATCCACTTTTTTTGAATACGTATTTTCTATTATATCTAGGGTATCTTTGAATGTTGTCATATATGAGTGCTATTATTTCCCTTTTAAGATGAATTGCTCAGCAATAGACAACTTTCTGAAAAGTCGCCTATTTTTGAAATTGTTTTTACGGCTTCTACTTAATATATTTTGTAATGTTTTAAGCACTTCTACGGTATGTCCTCCTTTGTTAATCATAACACAATCAGCTTCAGCAGCATGTGCAGCATCGGTTATTTCGCTACGGGTAGCCAATCCATGCTTATTCATACTTTCCAATACTTGAGTAGCCCATATAACCGGTGTATGTGCTGCTTCACAAATCCATAGTATCTCATCCTGTATCTCACTCATTCGTTCAAAACCAATTTCTACCGCTAGGTCTCCCCTAGCTATCATAATGCCTATAAGATTATGCTGCATTCCCTGTAAAATAATAGCCGGAAGATTATTGACCCCTTGGTTGGTTTCAATTTTTGCAACGATTGGAAGTTCAGGTTTATTTAACCGCCTCAACCTTTCTTGTAATTCCTTTATATCCGCTGCATTGTTTACAAATGAAAAGCCTATCATATCTGCATGCTGTACAATGAAAGGCAGACACTTCTCGTCATAATCGGTAATAGGCTGTATCCGAAATATGGTATCTGGAAAATTTATGCCTTTTTGACTTTTAATAACTGGTTTCTTTTTAGATATACGAACAATTTCAAGGGTAGCTTGAGCATCATTAACACTGTGTACCACGGCTTCAAATAATCCGTCATCAAAATAAATACGTTGGTCTGGCTTTAATTGTTCTACAATACCAGGCAGCGTGCATCGTATTATTTTTTTTCCCTTTACCCCTCTTTGTTTGGTATCAGTCAACGTAATTTTATCGCCTAATTCTACTTTTAATTTGGCCTGTTTATTTTTCTTGCTGATAATTTGCGTCCGTATTTTAGGGCCCGCTAAGTCCATATAAAGCTTACAAGGCAAGTTCATTTTAGCAACGGCCTTATTAAGATTTTCAATCATTTTAGTCCAGATCAATTCATCATCATGGGCACAATTAATTCGGGCTACCTGCATACCATTTTCCAACAGGTTGCACATCAATTGAAAGTCCTCACCAAAATCCTTGCTAAACGTAACCATTATTGGCGGCGCATTACCTATTCCTGCTTTTCCTAAAAGAGTGGTTATATTTTGATGTAATTGCTTGAACCCAGTAGTGGCATTTATCTCATAAGTTGTAGTTTTTTCATAGCCAAGCCGTTCCATAACATTAATAACTTGAGTCTTAATATGGCTCTCGCTGCTAGCAAGGGATGACAAGCCCATAGTATGGAGTTGTTTTTGAAGTATCTCAATATTTTCTGAACGCAAAGCTAAATAATCAACCAAATTAATTGCGCTATTACGAAACTGTGCTTTTACTTCGTTAATAGGTACCTTTTTAAGGTCCTCAGCTTTTAGCATCCGATTATGAATCTCTGCTAATTTCTTAAGTACATTTTCTTTAGCTTTCATTTTATATAATTTTAGCACAGTTGTTTACTAAAAGTATACTATAGTTTGATCATACTAAATGATAAAGATCATGCTGTCTTCTTACTATTAATGGATCAAGGAATATTCTTGGGGAGTGAGATAAATTAGGCATATAATTTTGTTAGTCTAAACAAGAAAAACTTAACATCTCTTACGCCTCTAAACATCGTCCTGAACTCTTTAATTTTAGCATTAAAGGATTCCGCGGAAGCATTGGTGCTCCTGTTATTAAAATAGTTCAAAATTGGTTTGTAATGCATTTGTATAGACCTTGCAATGGTGTTGAACGACTTAAAATTTGAGTTTTCTACTTCGTTATACCACTGTGCCAATTTTAGTCTTGCTACATCCTTATTCGTATTATTTTCATAGATATAGCTTAATGCTTGGGCCAACTTATAGGCTTTTTCAATAGTTGGGTAAAGTCGAAACAATATTTCCGCTCTTTCTATTTGTCCTGCAGTCCATTTGGTCTTTGGTTTAAATAATACATATCGACTTCTGGCCAGCAACTGTCTATGGGTATCTCCGTTTAGCGAGAATTTCTGGTCTATGTGTTTTTTCTGTTTTTCGAGCTTCTTCAATGGCTTTGTTTTCTATTTCTATAACTTCCCATCTTAATCGGATACGTTCTTCTTGGACTGCTTCTGAGGCTAATTTTTGAACATGGAATCTATCGGTCACGATCTCTGTTCTGGGGAAACATTTTTTAGCGATCAAATTCATATTTCCAGCCATATCGACAGTAACTTCTTTGACTATATTTCGTCTTTCCACAGGGATTTTATTAAGCACACTGATGACGTCATCCGCTTTGGTTCCCTTGATAATGGCCACTATGCTACCTTTCTTTCCGTTAGCGCCTTTATTGGTTAGAATCGTGTAGAGTTCACCGTTGGACAAAGAGGTTTCATCTAAACTTAAATAGTAACCTAAATTTTTTCCAAAGAGCAACCACTTTTGTGAATGTTCCTTTTGGGGCCAATCCTTGAAGTCGCTAAGATGGTTTTTGTAGTGATACTGTAGGGCTTTGCCATTAATTTTATAATAGTCGCCAAACCGTTTAGCGCTTACGGCATGATTGTCAAGCGATACCTTTTAAAAAAGAGGCAAATTCGCTGGTTATCCGAGTGCCTTTAGCTATTAAACCCCAATCTCTTTTTATAATTTTTCCCGTATCCATAAGAGTCCAGCGCCTACGCTTTATATGGAGCAGTACCGATTTACCTCTTAGAGGGAAGTCCTCAACTGTTATCTCCGGTAAGAAGCCTTTGGAATGGGCTAATTCTGTTTGGTGCTCTTTGGGTAGCACGTTCTTTTCTTCTAAGTAAAAATGAACCTTACCTTCTGATGATTGATGGCTTACAATTTCAAAGTAATCCAATACGCCTTCCGGCAACAAATACCGCACTAATTCTATATCCAAAATCTAAACACTTTTTTGTCAAAGATAAAGTTTCTCCCCAAGTTTTACGTTTGACCCCTATTAATTTGGTCTGTTTAAATTGAAAGAATGAGAGCTGAAAAATGGTTGATTTTAAAAGTTTTGACTTATAAAATAATTAGCGTATTTAAAATTGTATTCGCGATAAAAAAGAGGGCCAAAAAACTACACACTAAAAACTTTTTGAAAGAAGAAAAACAATTAGATTAATTTTTACGGATCAATTGGTCTTGATTCCTAAAATATTTGCATAAACACAACAATTAGGCTTGATCCATAACGAAGTAGAAAACTCAAATTTTAAGTCGTTCAACACTATTGCAAGATCTATACAAATGCATTACAAACCGATTTTGAACTATTTTAATAACAGGAGCACCAATGCTTCCGCGGAATCCTTTAATGCTAAAATTAAAGAGTTCAGGACGATGTTTAGAGGCGTAAGAGATGTTAAGTTTTTCTTGTTTAGACTAACAAAATTATATGCCTAATTTATGTCACTCCCCAAGAATATTCCTTGATCCACAATTAGGCTTGATCCTTGATCCATCATTTACTTATTAGAGTCGAGAATATACCTAAAAACAAAAAACACTGACAATCAAAAGATCATCAGTGTTATTCATTAGGACCTATTTCTAGGTTTTGGTCGGGGTGGCAGGATTCGAACCTGCGACCTCCGCGTCCCAAACGCGGCGCGATAACCGGGCTACGCTACACCCCGAGAAAGTTTTAACACTATCTCTATCGATAATAAAAAAAAGCGGAGAGACAGGGATTCGAACCCTGGGTACACTTTTGATGTACGACGATTTAGCAAACCGTTCCTTTCGGCCACTCAGGCACCTCTCCAGTAATTTCAATTATCACACATTAAAAATGCGGTTGCAAATGTACTTTTTAGAATACGATATCGCAACTTTTTTTTTACTTTTTTTTCATCTATTTTCTACTACTCTGGATACTCGACTCTTAGATGATAAATATTTGTTAGTTTTTGCTTCATTACCTTCTTTATGGCTTCAATTTCTTTAAATGTTATGTTCGCATTTAGAAACTGATTCGCATTCATCTGTCCGCTTATAATCTTATTGACAAACTCATCAATAATTAAAAAAGTAGGGTTCTTTAAACTTTTTGATGCTGCCTCTATAGAATCTGCCATCATTAAGATAGCCGTTTCTTTAGAAAAAGGAGTTGGCCCTGGGTACCTAAAATCTTGTTCATTTACGTGTTCATCTATTTCTTGTTGTTTCTTATAAAAATAATACACCAATGATGTTCCATGATGCACTCTTATAAAATCTATAATACGATCTGGAAGATTATTTTTTCTTGCCAACTCAATACCTCCAATAACATGGTCTATAATAATCTTAGCGCTGTCCTTAGGTGCTAACTCATCATGCGGATTAACATTGGTTATTTGGTTCTCCGTAAAATAGGTTGGATTATTCATTTTTCCAATATCATGATACAAAGCACCTACCCTAACCAACATGGCATTAGCCCCTATTTCATTTGCAGCTGCTTCTGCCAAATTAGCCACTTGTAAGGAATGATGGAAGGTGCCTGGGGCTTTGTTAGAGAGCTCTTTTAGGAGCTTAGAGTTGGTGTCTGATAATTCTAATAAAGAAACATCAGACACTAAGCCAAATGCTTTTTCATAAATATAAATTAATGGCTGAACGAACAAGGTTATCATCCCATTTAATAAAAACAAACCAAAAACAAGCCATTGTACGTTATCTAAATTACCTTCATGGATAATATGAAAAGCGAAATAACCAACAATATAAATTAATATGATTTGTCCTACAGAGATAAAAAGGTTAGCTCTTTTGTATAATTCAGAAACAGTAAGTATCGTGACGATACCTGTAATAATTTGAAGAAAAATATATTCAAAACTATTTGGCACCACAAAGCCTAATATGAGTACCGTTAAAACGTGAACAAACAACCCCAAACGTGCATCGAAAAAGGTTTTTAAAATTAAGGGCAAAATGCATAGCGGAACTACAAATACATAGGCTTCATTATATTTAACAACTAAGGTTGTTACAAATACCATGAAAAGAATATTGAAGAATATAAAAGTAACTTTTGTGTTATTCCTATAGATATCTTTCCTATATTTTTTTAGAAAAAGCAACAACATCATTAAAACCAATGCCACGAGAACGGAGTATCCAAATAATATAAAATAATAGTTATTTGAGGTCCACAACTCAGATTCATATTCACTTTTTAAAGAACTCAGTATTTTATAATTCTCTGACTCAACCACCTCACCTTTCGCTATAATCAATTTACCTTGATCTACAGTACCTCGCGTGTAAGACAGCCTAGAATATGCATCTTCTAATACTTTTTTAGACAATTCTCCATCATAGAACACATTAGGCTCTACAATATCAAAGAACAATCTTTGATATTCTGTATTTAAATTTGAGACATTATTTTTTTTAAGAACAATACTAATTACACTATCTAAATCTTCTTTTGTAAAAAGCTGATTGCTATTAATCCTTATTTCTTCATTATTCTTTATAAGATTTAAACTGTTTGATGTTGATTTAATCGCTACATCATTCGCTACCCCCTTATTATATAAAATATTTAAGATATTTTCTCCAACCCCATAAAGCTGGTCTTTATTGTTTGGCATCTCTGCCAAACCATCTAATAACCTTTTAAACTCTGAAGAGTATGCTCCATAAACACCATTTACAATTTCTTTATCATAAGAATAATAAGGAATTTGTCGGTTTTTAATAGCAGTTTTTTCCTTTTCTATTTCATCATCGGACTTTTTTATAGAAAAATCTACAGGCGCATAATAATTATCATACTGCCATGGCTTCCCTTTCTGGAATTCATATTTGAACTTCCCGCCTTTTGGAAAGAAGAAAACAATAAGTACCGTAGAGAGTATATATATAAAATATTTATATACTAAAGATTGATTCTTATAGAGGTTGTCTAAAAATGTACTCATTAGGAATTGTTAACGTGTTTCAAAAATAGAAAATATAAGCTTAAAAATTGATTTTAGCGCTATTCATAAACAGCACATCGGCAAATAAAGTAAAATCATTGAAGAATAAGTAAATATTAACAACATTCACTTCCTTTTTTTAAAATCATCACAGTGCATTGTACTTAAATTTATTAATTTCGCACAACTAATTATTCGACAAAATGAAAAAAGTAGTAATCGTATCTGCAGTGAGAACCCCAATAGGAAGTTTTATGGGTAGCTTATCCACCGTAACAGCTCCAAAATTAGGTGCAACAGCCATAAAAGGTGCTTTAGACAAAATAAATCTAGATGCCTCGTTAGTAGAAGAAGTCATAATGGGCAATGTTGTTTCTGCAGGAACAGGACAAGCACCTGCTAGACAAGCTGCACTATATGCTGGAATACCAAATACTGTTCCTTGTACAACCGTTAATAAGGTATGTGCGTCAGGAATGAAAGCTGTAATGTTAGCTGCACAAACTATTGCATTAGGAGATGCATCTATTATTGTAGCCGGTGGTATGGAAAACATGAGTTTAATACCTCACTATGTGCACATGCGTACTGGTCAGAAATTTGGCCCTACTACGTTAATAGACGGTATGCAAAAAGATGGTTTAGTAGACGCTTACGATGAACAAGCAATGGGTGTTTGTGCCGATGCATGTGCTACCAAATATGAATTTTCTAGAGAAGACCAAGATACTTTTGCAATACAATCCTACAATAGAGCTTCTGAAGCATGGGACAAGGGTAGATTTGCTAATGAAATTGTTCCTGTAGAAGTACCTCAACGACGTGGTGAACCAACAATAGTGAATCAAGACGAAGAATATAAAAACGTAAGGATGGATAAAATTCCTTCGCTAAGACCTGCTTTTTCAAAAGACGGAACTGTTACTGCCGCAAATGCTTCCACTATTAATGATGGCGCTGCTGCTTTAGTCTTAATGAGTGAAGAAAAAGCTAAGGAATTAAATCTAACACCACTAGCCACTATAGTAAGTTTTGCTGATGCCGCGCAAGAACCAGAATGGTTTACTACCGCCCCAGCTAAAGCATTACCAAAGGCTTTAGACAAAGCAAATATAAAAATAGAAGATGTAGATTATTTTGAGTTCAATGAAGCATTTTCTGTGGTTGGTTTAGCCAATATGAAACTATTAGGCCTTACGGACACTAATGTAAATATTAACGGAGGAGCTGTTTCTTTAGGACACCCTTTAGGCTGTTCTGGAGCAAGAATACTAGTTACACTCATAAATGTGCTAGAACAACAGAATGGTAACATTGGCGCCGCAGCTATTTGTAATGGAGGTGGCGGTGCTTCTGCAATTGTAATCAAAAGAAATTAATTATCAGTAGACCAAACTATGCAATACGGCATATGCCCTCTTAGTGTTGTTCCTGTACGATTACTTCCAGAAGATACTAGCGAATTAATAAGTCAGTTACTTTATGGTGATTACTATAAAGTAACTGACACCCGTAAATTTTGGAGCAAAATTAGAATGACTCATGATGGTTGTGAAGGCTGGGTGAGCAACTTACAGTTAAAATTAATTACGGAAGAAGAATACAATTTAATTACAACTAGAGATGACCACAAATATGCTAATGATCTCATTTCTTTTGTAGCTACAGCAGAAAACACTTTGATCCCCATAGTAATAGGATCTACTATAAGCAACGCTACCTTACTGCAGCATACTTTTGAGGGGAGTGCTACAAAAATAAAATCGAACGACAAGCATAAGCTTATTGAAGCTGCATTATTGTATTTAAATGCGCCATATTTATGGGGTGGAATGACACCATTTGGAATAGATAGCGCAGGATTTACTCAATTAGTATATAAAATTAACGGGCATAATCTATTACGAAATGCAGGCCAACAAGCCACACAAGGAGAAGCATTGAGTTTTATTGAAGAAAGCGAAGCAGGAGATTTAGCATTTTTTGACACTAATGAGGGAGTCATTAACCATGTAGGGATCATCATGCAAAACAACTACGTTATACATGTTAGTGGCACCGTAAGAATAGACCGAATAGATCATACTGGTATTTTTAATACGGATTCTAAAACCTACACCCACAAATTAAGAGTAATCAAGAAAATATTTTAAGAAAACAACCTCTTTTTTTCTTAAAATAATATTGAGTCGTCCTAAAATAGGTTGACAGTTTTTAAATAATTAATATTAAACCAGAGAAGCTAGCTTCTCTGGTTTTTTGTTATGTACAAAGTTAGGTGTTTTATATTTTAGACTCAAGTGTGGTCTTTTGTTGTTATACGTTTTTATTGATTCTGCTATAAGCTTTTTCAACTCTTTGCCAGTGTTACATTTATAGATTAGGAATTCCCCTTTCAATATGCCGTTGATTCGTTCTGCCAATGCATTTTGGTAGCAATCATAACCATCTGTCATTGACGGAGTCATATTGCTTAGCCTTAGTTCTTTTTGGTATATGCCGGAGCAATACTGCAATCCTCTATCGGAATGATGAATTAGATCTTTACTTGTCAATCTATTGTTTTTAGCCATTCTTACTGCTTTTACCACATTTTCGGCACTCATATCATCACTAAGGTGATATCCCATTATTTTTCTACTATAGGCATCGGTTACCAAGGATAGATAATGTGTCCGCTCTCTACTTTTGATATATGTAATGTCACTGACGAAGAACTCTTCTGGTCTGGAAACTTTGATTTCTTTCATCAGATTAGGATGTTTTCTAAGCCAATGTTTAGAGTTTGTTGTCTTGGTGTAATTCTTCCTTGGCCTTATCAGCATCGATTCCGAGCGCAAATATCCAAACAGGGCATCTCTTCCTATTTTTAAATTGTGCTTTGCGAATTCTTCCTTTAACAGGTAATACAGCTTTCGTGTACCGAGCCGGGGCATATCCTTGCGAACACCTTCAACCAAGTTCTTTACTTTTATAAACTCCTGTTCTCTTTTTATAATCCGTTTTTCTGCTTGATAGACCGCTTGTCTACTTACCCCAAACAATCGACAACAACGAGATAAACTTAATCGTTGTTCTTGTCGGATGCGCTGGATTGATTGGGCGAATGCTTTTTTCTGATAGCGGTACCATACTGTTTATCGGAGATGTCAATCATAGTATTGAGAATTTTGTTCCTGAGTTTTTCATCGGAAAGCTCTCTCTCCAAGCGTTTGATTTTTTGGGCAGGTGTTTCTTTTGATTTTGGCATTTGATGGCGTATTGGTTTAGTCCAATCTAATGTACCATGTTTTCTCAACCAAACCAAAACAGTACTTCTACCTTGAATACCATAAGCCTTTTGCGCCTGCTTATAAGTCATTTCGCCTTTTTCAACCTGATGGACAACACTTAATTTAAAGCCCAAATTATAATCGCGTTGGGTACGCTTGTCTACCGTAATAATTGAATGTTTCATAAATAAGTCGATTTTGTGTCAACTTATTTCAGGACGGGACATATCCATAAAAAAAGCCTTTACATTAGATGTAAAGGCTTTTACTTTTATAAGAATTAATGAAGAGATTTATTCTCCTATTAACTTCTTTAATCTCATGAAGTTATCATTGTCACCTAAAGCACCATAGATATTCTTTAATTGCTCTAAGATCCCCTGATTATCAGGGTTTAATTTTAAAGCTTGCTCTAAAATATCTGCTCCTTTTTGAAAAAGACCATCTTTTTCCTTTTTAAGCTCATCGTATTTTGCGATATCTGCTCTAGAGTTCCCTAAAGAATTCATAGCATCTATCATTCCATTTCCTTCGTTTACATACGTAGTAGAAAGGTTTAATTGTGCATTTACATAACCAGGGTTTATTTCTAAAGCTCTATTATATGCTGCTCTTGCATCTTCAATATTACCTTGTTCCATATTAACCACACCGATATTGTAAAACAAATCTGCGTTATCTGGCTGTAAAGCTGTAGCTTCTGCCATTAAAGACTTAAACTTATCTTTATCTCCTAATTTAAAGTAAAGATTAGCTTCATTTAAAATTAAGTTTACATCTTCAGGATCATTAGCACGTGCATCTTGATAAGCCCCTAAAGCTTTATCATCTTGACCTAATTGCGTGTAGATTAAAGCTATATTTTTAATAATTTCTGAACTTTTAGAAGGGCTTTTCTCCTCTTTAGGATCTTTATAGGTTTTAGATTTCACCATAAGATCTCTTTGCGTTTTGTCCATTTCTTCTGTCTCACCAGAAGCAACATTTACTGCCGTATACTTTACCTCAGAACCATCATAACCTAAATCCTTAAGTTCGTTATAGTAATTTAAAGCTTGCTCATATTCACCACCATTAACAGCACTACTTGCTGCATAGTATAAATAAACGGTATCTTTTGGACTCAATTTATAGCCCATGTACAATTTATCTGCCGCTGGCTTATACTGCTTATTATTATTATCTTCAACTGCAGCATTAATTAAATCTGCCGTCATTGCTGATAATTTTTGTTTAGCTTCTGGCGTATACTTCACTTTTCCTGAAGTTTCCTCTGTTGCAATAGCCTCATTATAAGATTCAATTGCTGTATTAAATGCAGCTGCATCTCCTTTTTTAGCAAGCATTGCAAATGTTTCTCCTTTTAAAAAGTGAAATTGCGCTTTCATTTTTGCATCTGCACCATCTATTAAAGAAGATGCACTGTCTAATGCTGTTTTAGCTTCTGCAGCACTACCTGACTTTAAGGCTTTCTCCGCACTTTTTAATTCGTTCTTCTGCGAGAACGCTACCATTGTGCAAGACATTGCCGCTGCTATAAATAATCTAGTTTTCATTTTTATTATAATTTTAATTTAGTGTTTACTCTTCTGTTTCAGTATCTGTAGTATCAATTGCCGTGCCATCCTCTGGATCCACATCTAAATCACTACCTTCTTCTAACTCATCTACAGCGTCTTCATCTTTCATTACCTTAGCTACAGCTGCGATAGAATCCTTACCTTTTATATTAATTAAACGAACCCCTTGAGTAGCTCTACCCATAACACGGAGATCTTCAACACTCATTCGAATTGCAATACCAGATTTATTAATAATCATTAAATCATCAGAATCCGATACGTTTTTAATAGCAACCAAACCTCCTGTTTTATCGGTAATAGAAATTGTTTTAACCCCTTTACCACCTCTGTTAGTTACTCTATAATCCTCAATACTAGAACGTTTACCGTATCCTTTTTCAGAAACTACTAATATTTCTTCTTCAAGATTTTGAACAGATACCATTCCAATTACCTCATCGTCATCATTTGCTAAAGTAATACCTCTAACCCCTGAAGCATTTCTACCCATTGGTCTAGTTTTACTTTCTTCAAAACGAATTGCTTTACCAGACTTAAGCCCTAAGAATATTTCACTAGTTCCTGTTGTAAGTTTTGCTTCTAACAACTCATCATCTTCTCTAATACCAATGGCATTAATACCATTTTGACGTGGTCTAGAATACTGCTCCAAAGATGTCTTCTTCACAATACCTTTCTTAGTAGCCATAATCACATAGTGACTATTTACATATTCTTCGTCTTTTAAATCTTGAGTACAGATAAATGCTTTTACTTTATCATCACTTTCAATACTAATTAAGTTTTGAATAGCTCTACCTTTAGAAGATTTACTTCCTTCTGGAATCTCGTAAACACGCATCCAAAAACATTTTCCTTTTTGCGTAAAGAATAACATGTATTGGTGATTGGTACCTACGAATAAATGTTCTAAGAAATCTTCGTTACGCGTAGAGGATGCTTTTTGACCAACTCCTCCTCTATTTTGTGTTTTATATTCAGAAAGTGCTGTTCTTTTAATATATCCTGCATGAGAAATAGTGATTACTACTTGTTCATCAGGAATCATATCTTCCATACTTAAATCACCTCCCGCAAAATTAATTTCAGAACGTCTTTCATCACCATATTTAGCTTTTACCTCAGCTAATTCTTCTTTGATAATTTCCATTCTACGTTCTTTACGTGCAAGAATGTCCTTTAAATCAATGATAAATGCTAAAATCTCATCGTATTCTGTACGTAATTTATCTTGTTCCAGACCTGTTAACTGACGTAATCGCATTTCAACAATTGCCTTAGCCTGAATTTCTGACAACTTAAAGCGCTCCATTAAGTTTGTACGCGCTTCATCTGCATTAGAAGATGCTCTAATAATTGCAATTACTTCATCGATATTATCAGAAGCGATAATAAGTCCTTCTAAAATATGTGCTCTATCTTCTGCTTTTTTAAGCTCAAATTCTGTTCTTCGAACAACTACTTCGTGCCTATGTTCTACGAAATAATGAATCATTTCTTTCACATTCAACATCTGTGGTCTGCCATTTACCAATGCAATGTTGTTTACACTAAAAGAAGACTGAAGCGCAGTATACTTATATAAGGTGTTTAATACGATATTAGGAATGGCATCTCTTTTAATAATATAAACGATACGCATACCATTTCTATCAGATTCATCTCTAATGGTAGAAATACCTTCTATTTTCTTATCGTTAACAAGATCAGCAGTTTTTTTAATCATGTCTGCCTTGTTCACTTGATACGGAATTTCGGTAACAATGATACATTCGCGACCTTGCACCTCTTCAAAAGAAGCCTTAGCACGCATAACTACACGACCTCTACCGGTATGAAAAGCCTCTTTAACACCATCATATCCGTAGATAATTCCTCCTGTAGGAAAATCTGGCGCTTTAATATGGGTAATTAATTCATCTATCTCAATATCATTATTCTCTATATAGGCAATAGTACCATCTACAACTTCAGACAAGTTGTGAGGCGGCATATTAGTTGCCATACCTACTGCAATACCAGACGCACCATTCACCAAAAGGTTAGGTATTCTGGTTGGCAATACTTTAGGTTCTTTTAAAGTATCATCAAAATTTAATTGATGATCTACAGTATCCTTATCTATATCTGCCAACATGTCGTCTGCAATCTTACGCATACGTGCTTCCGTATAACGCATTGCTGCAGGACTATCACCATCAATAGAACCAAAGTTACCCTGGCCATCTACTAACATATAACGCAAACTCCATTCCTGTGCCATACGCACCATAGAATCATATACCGAGGTATCTCCGTGAGGGTGATACTTACCTAAAACCTCACCCACAATACGAGCAGATTTCTTATGAGCACTTGTTGAACGAACACCTAATTCGTACATTCCAAATAAAACTCTTCTATGTACTGGTTTTAAACCATCCCTAACATCCGGTAAGGCACGTGACACAATGACCGACATTGAATAATCAATGTAAGCGGATTTCATTTCATCATCTATGTTGATAGGAATTAATTTTTCTCCTTCTGCCATTTTAAAATCTTATATTAATTTACTAGGTTAAAAAACATGCCAATATACAGAAAATCGAAGCTTTTGAGACAATTCTTTCATAGTTTATTTAAGAATTTATCAACATTAAAAACTATAGCCTTATTTGCAAAATGAAATGACATAAGTTGGTAATCTATGTTTTTTTCCGTCAATTAGGCATAATTTATCGAATATAGGAACAGTATTTGTTATTGTTCCAGATAGATTCACTATTTTTAATGTTGAAAGGAATATATATGGATGATAATTTTTCACCTAGAGTAAAAGATGTAATTGCTTATAGTAAAGAAGAAGCTTTACGACTTGGTCACGATTTTATTGGCACCGAGCACTTAATGCTTGGGCTATTGCGTGATGGAAGTGGAAAAGCAATTAGCATTCTTGACGCTTTAGATGTAGACTTAAATCACCTTCGTAGAAAGGTCGAAATTTTAAGTCCAGCAAACCCCAATGCAACACCAATGCAAAAAGACAAAAAGAATTTGCATTTGACTAGGCAGGCGGAACGAGCACTAAAAACAACTTTTTTAGAAGCAAAGCTTTTTCAAAGCTCTTCTATTAATACAGCACATTTATTATTATGCATTCTTAGAAATGAGAATGACCCAACTACTAAGTTGCTACATAAATTAAAAGTAGACTATGATGGAGTTAAAGAGCAATTTAAATCTATGATTACAAGTGATGATGATTATGTAGATTCGCCAACCTCAGAATCTTTCCCAAATGATGCAGATGATGCTGCAGAAGGAAAGGAAGGAAATTTCAGTGGAACGGCAAATCAGAAAGGTAATAAAAAATCTAAAACTCCTGTTTTAGACAATTTTGGTCGTGATCTAACGCAAATGGCCGAAGAAGACAAGTTAGACCCTGTCGTTGGTAGAGAAAAAGAAATTGAACGGGTTTCTCAAATATTAAGCAGAAGAAAGAAAAACAACCCGTTACTAATAGGAGAACCCGGAGTTGGTAAAAGTGCAATTGCAGAAGGTTTAGCATTGCGTATTATCAATAAAAAAGTATCCCGAATACTTTTTAACAAACGTGTGGTAACCCTTGATTTAGCTTCATTAGTAGCCGGTACAAAATACCGTGGTCAGTTTGAAGAGCGTATGAAAGCGGTCATGAATGAGCTTGAAAAGAATGATGATATTATTCTTTTTATTGATGAAATACACACCATTGTTGGTGCCGGTGGCGCTACAGGAAGTTTAGATGCTTCTAACATGTTTAAGCCAGCCTTAGCAAGAGGTGAAATACAATGTATTGGTGCAACAACTTTAGATGAATACAGACAGTATATTGAAAAGGATGGTGCTTTAGAGCGTCGTTTTCAAAAAGTAATTGTGGAGCCTACTACCGTAGACGAGACTATCGAAATACTTAAAAATATTAAAGGAAAGTATGAAGACCACCATAATGTTATTTATACAGATGAATCTATAGTTGCCTGCGTAAAGTTAACGAACAGGTATATGACCGATCGTTTTCTTCCAGACAAAGCTATTGATGCTTTAGATGAAGCTGGTTCTCGTGTTCATATTGTAAATATGGATGTACCTAAGCAAATCTTGGAGCTAGAAAAACAGCTTGATGATGTTAGAGCCCTTAAAAATACTGTTGTTAAAAAGCAACGGTATGAGGAAGCTGCAAAGCTTAGAGATGACGAAAAGAAAATTGAAAAAGATCTAGCCATTGCTCAAGAAAAATGGGAGGAAGATAGCAAATTACATAGAGAAACGGTAACCGAAGAGAATGTTGCAGATGTTGTTTCTATGATGAGTGGTATTCCTGTAAATAGAATTGCACAGACAGAGATTACTAAATTGTTTGAACTACCTAACCTTATTAAAGGTAATGTAATAGGTCAAGATGAAGCAGTAGCTAAAGTTGCCAAGGCAATACAAAGAAATAGAGCTGGACTAAAAGACCCCAACAAACCTATTGGATCCTTTATTTTCTTAGGACAAACAGGCGTTGGTAAAACACAGTTAGCAAAAGTCTTAGCAAAAGAATTATTTGATTCTGAAGATGCGCTTATCCGTATTGACATGAGTGAATATATGGAGAAGTTTGCTATTTCTCGTTTAGTTGGTGCACCTCCGGGATACGTTGGCTACGAAGAAGGCGGACAGTTGACTGAGAAAGTACGTCGTAAGCCATACGCTGTTGTTCTTTTAGATGAAGTAGAAAAAGCACATCCTGATGTATTTAATATGATGCTTCAAGTATTGGATGATGGTTTCTTGACAGATAGTTTAGGCCGTAAAATAGATTTTAGAAATACTATTATTATCATGACTTCTAATATAGGAGCGCGACAATTAAAAGATTTTGGTCAAGGTGTTGGTTTTGGTACTTCAGCAATGAAATCACAAACAGACAGTCACCAAAAAAGTGTGATAGAAAATGCATTGAAAAAAGCATTTGCACCTGAATTTTTGAATAGAATTGATGATGTCGTTGTTTTTAATCCATTAGAAAAAGAAGATATTCATAAAATTATTGATATAGAATTACGTAAATTATTATTACGTATTAAGGATATAGGATATGAATTAAACTTATCTGATAAAGCTAAAGACTATATTGCTGAAAAAGGATTTGACAAACAATACGGAGCAAGACCATTAAAACGTGCTATTCAAAAGTACATTGAAGATGCTCTAGCAGAAGAAATTGTAAGTTCTAAATTACAAGAAGGTGATACTATTTTTATGGATCTTGATGAAGAGAAAGATGAATTAACCATAAGGATTGAAAAATCAAAAAAAGAATCTGAAGCCTAACAGCGCTAAGAAACTAAAAAAAAGAGAGCCAATTGGCTCTCTTTTTTTTACCCTATAAGCTATACTAGGTAAAAAGAAAACTATTTAGAATATTTAAGCTACTCCCTACCACTTAAAAGGTACTACAAGAATAAGCGCACCAGTAAAAAAATGTAATCATTTTCATTCATTCGCTTTCCTTATTGAATCCACTTTAGTTTTTTAAGCGATATATAGGTGTTTTATCTAATATTTTTTAACATTTTTAAGCTATGTACTATTTTCGTCCTCGAGACACACTATATAAAATACGAGGAATGAGTATTGAACAATCGAAGAAGAAAATCATCGTTCAAGAGTATCATCTTGAGACGGGCACGATACAAGTATACGATGACTATATGGTAGCCACTTTTGATGAAGGAGCAACAATTACACTAGAAAGAGCGTATCAAATGATAGGGATTGCCGAAATTCATTTTAGGGAGAAAAATTTCGGATATATTAGTTTACGCAAAAACTCTTACGCTTTAGACCCCAATGTTTATAGCTACATTCGTGAAATTGAGAATTTAAAAGCATTTGCTGTTGTTTCTGTGAAAGAGATTGATATGCATAATTTTAAAATAGAAAAATTATTTTATAAAAATTCTATGAAATTCTTCATAGAATTTGACAACGCTTTATCATGGATCAAAAGACGTGTAAAAGCTAAATAAAAACAGAAATGCCTTTCATCTGTATGAAAGGCTTTTTTTTTATCGCGTCTGTTCGTTTACCAGAAAGAGCTAAACTGATTATTCGTTATGTAAATCAGTATTTTTTTTCACGGGCTTAATCTTTCCACTTCTGTTTTAAATATTGCCTTAGCATACTCCCCACTACCCCTAAAAGAATAACTATCACTAGCTCTACCCAGTTAAAACCGCTATTCGGAACGTTAGTGGCTCTTGAGTAGATAATATACCCAACCACAGGACCGTATGCCACTAAATTAATTACCAACTTTTTCATAGTTATTCCTTCTAAAAATTACTTTAATTAATCTCGAAACTGATTGCGTTTTTCTTTCTTCTCCTGAACCTTAATTACAAAACCCGCTTTTTTAATACGCACGGTATCATAAACTGGTTTATCTAAAAGTATATCATTAATCTTTGGGTCTTTGCTAGAGTATTGCACTTTAAAATGCTTGCCCACCCAACCTGGATATATCTTACCATCCAAATAAGTAGCACCTTCAATTTTTTTACTGCCGACATAAAACTCATACATAGCATATGAATTTGAATTTTGAGTATCAATCTCTGTGCATTCAGCTATTCCATATACCGAAAAATATTTCAAATGAAAGTATGTCTGCAAATTAGTATATAAAAAAAAACATGCAAATAACAAACCAATAACAGCTACTGATTTTTTAGAGTTAAAAAAATCTTTAAACTTATTCATTCTATATTATTTTCTCCTTCTATTTCAATTTTAACTTTTTTAGCAGTTGCGGTTTTACTGGAGTTGACGCCTAATCTCATGGTGTGCGTCAAAAAACCACCCATACTATTATTAAACTCTATAAGTCCAAAGCTTCCTATAGTTTTATTTACACTTCCACCCAACATTCCAAATGTAAAATCAACAAGTACCTCCGTACTTTTCGTTTGTTTAAGTTTATAATTATTTTTCTGTTTCGCATTAAATGAAGACCTTAATAAAACTGAGCTCGGATTGAACTTAAATACTCCTGTTATTGCTGCTTTATATGGATCAACCTCGGTAATATCGAAACCATTACCCACATACTGAGCTGCAGCATCACCAAAACCAAAAGCTAAACTTGTTTGGAGACTAGAGTTTAATGTTAACCCCATATTATAGGTAGAAAACATATTTTTAATATAAGACACCGAAGAAGCTATTAATTCACCCTCTGCTACTAGCGCAGGAAAAAGTTCCACACCTCCGATTATAGCTAGAGGAATACCAATAGTTATCATAATTATCTTTGATTCATCAACGGTATCATAAGCTTTCCAAATTTTAGCATCTTCTTTTTTACTAACAGTAACTGTAAGCATTTTTGCGAAAATTGCAGCAGAACTAGATATTCGCTTTTTTATTTCTTCATCTGAAATAGGTAATTCTCTTTTGCGCTCTAGACTAACAAAAGTCGCCAAACCATCTAAATTAACATTTACATAATCAACTATAAAATATCTATTTTTATTTAAGTCATTTCTATAACAACGCAAACTACCTACAGTATCAAAAAAATACCAGTCATATGTTTTTACTGAAACTTTTTTAACTTCTTGATTTATAAAATTATTTAGTGTTAGTGCTAATTCTGTTTTAATAGCCCTCTCTAACCCCAATCTTGAAGCACGTTTATTCTTACTAACAACTTTATTAGCATTAATTTGCAATTGTTTTTTTAAGTTCTTTAATCGCACATTATCTACAAATTTTTCCATTTACCCTAAGTATAAAAAGTATATTTTCTATACAATTTAGATAAAAAAAAACTTAAAACTAAATTTAATCGTTAACTTGATCTTAATTTAATTATTGAAGCTGATTCAAAAACCAATAACAGCTACTAATTTTTTAGAGTTAAAAAAATCTTTAAACTTATTCATTCTCTATTGCTGTTCTTGTTCTTCCACTTGTGGAGGTTGTTCTGGCTGTTTAAACAAATCAATATAGGCATTCCCCAAACTATCTATGAGCGCACTAGCGGTTAGTGCTTGATACCCTAATTTTTCAACTGCAATATCTCCAGAGGTACCGTGCAGGTAGACTCCAAATATAGCCGCTTTCAACGCACCGTAGCCCTGAGCTATTAATCCTGTGATGATTCCAGTTAACACATCACCACTACCCGCAGTAGCCATACCAGGATTTCCTGTAGTATTTATATACCCTTTATTATCATACACAGTAATGGTATGCGCCCCTTTTATCACTAAGACGCAATCATATTTCTTAGAAAATGCTTTTGCTTTTTTTAATTTATCAAAATCGTCTTTCCATTTCCCTAACAAACGTTCTAATTCTTTAGGGTGTGGCGTTAAGACCGTTTGAGCCGGCAGGTTCTTTAAAAAAGCTTCATTTAAAGCTAATATATTTATAGCATCAGCATCTAAAACTAATGGTGTTTTATTTTTCTTCAAGAAATTGCCCAGTGCCTTTTGTGTTTCATTAGCCGTACCCAAACCTATTCCTAGCCCAATCACATCAGGCGTAATCTCAAATTTTATTTTTGTTATAAATTCTTCATGTTCATCAGTTAATACCATTATTTCAGGTACTGCAGTTTGCATAGGTACATAACCGCATTTAGGTAGATATGCCGTAACCAAACCACTACCAGCGCGCAAACATGATTTTGAAGCTAATTGTACAGCGCCTATCTTGCCATAACTACCTCCAATAATTAAAGCGTGACCGTACGTACCCTTATGAGCAAATTTCTCTCGAGGAATATACGTAGGTAATACTTCTAACTTACTTATTAATTCGTAGTCAACTTCTGTATTCGCTATAAATTCAGCATCAATACCAATATCTATGATCTCCCATTGATTGGCATAGACACCAGTTTCTGGAAGAAAAAATACCAATTTAGGAGTTTGAAAACTCAAAATATGATTTGCTTTTACAACAGCATCTTTATTCTTTACTGGTTTATCCGTGAAAAGTCCCGAAGGTAAATCTACTGCAAGAACAAAAGCTTCTGATGTATTAATTTTTTGCATCAACTTAACAACCCAAGCATCTGGATTCCTATTTAATCCAATGCCAAAAATTGCATCTATGACAATGTCTTCTTTACTAATTTCTGGAAACTCAGAATCGTTATTAATAAAATTAGGCCAAATTTTACGCTCTTTTAATCGATTTAAATTCAATAAAAAATCGTCCGAACGTTTCTCACTATAATTTACGATATGCACTTCTATAGCATAGCCATGTTCTTGTAAATGTCTTGCAACAGCAACACCATCTCCTCCATTATTACCAATACCACAAAATAATTGAATTTTCACTGGAGCACCTTGAAGTCTAAGATGTAACCAATTAAAAATTTGGATAGCAACGCGCTCCATGAGTTCGTCACTTTTTATTTGCTGTTTTTCTATTGTATATTTATCAGCTTGGTAGATTTGTTTTGCGCTAAAAATCTTCATTCAATAATAATATTTAACATTAATTGCTAATTCCGTAATAATTTCGGAAATCATTTGATAAGGAACTCAAAAATACTACATTTGACTATATCTTTAAAAGATATAAAGATCAAATAATGGATAGTCAATTTAACCTTTCTACATTTTATATTGCGTGTGATAATACTACTATCACAATCAGCACCACTACCCCATTGGGGTAAGCTGCTATTAACTCGTCCGTTTTCGCATATTCATGCATTTTTATTTTTATTACCACAAAACCATTTCACATAATGAAAGTTCTAAAATTTGGAGGCACTTCTGTTGCTAACGCAAAAAATATAGCCCTTGTAAAAAACATAGTGGCAAATTCTAAAGCAACTAAAAATATCGTTGTTGTTTCTGCCTTAGGCGGAGTTACAGATTTACTATTAAATACGGCAACACTAGCTTCGGCTCAAGATAACACCTATAAAAACAGCCTTAAAGAAATTGAGGAAAGACATCTAAATACGATAAAAGAGTTGATCCCTGTCTTGCAACAAAGCAAGGTTTTGAGTAAAGTAAAAAGCGAACTTAACACATTAGAAACATTATTGGAAGGCGCTTATTTAATAGGAGAAATTACACCAAAACTATCCGATAAAATTGTTAGTTATGGTGAGCTCTTATCGTCCTATATTATTAGTGAGTATTTTATAGCCGAAAAACTGAATTGTTCTTATAAAGATAGTAGAGAGGTCATAAAAACAAATTCTAATTTTGGTAAGGCTATTGTTGATTTTAAGGTAACGAATACCAATTGTAAGGAATTTTTCACTGCTGTTCCCGAACAAATAATTGTAATGGCTGGTTTTATAGCCTCCTCTATTTCTGGAGATTCTACAACCTTAGGAAGAGGTGGTTCTGATTACACGGCAGCCATTATAGCTAGTGCTATTGATGCTGAACTATTAGAAATTTGGACGGATGTTAGTGGAATGTATACCGCTAATCCTAGAATCGTAAAACAAGCGATGCCTATTCCGCATATTTCTTATGAAGAAGCTATGGAACTATCACATTTTGGAGCCAAAGTATTGTACCCCCCAACCATACAACCTGTACTTGCTAAAGGAATTTCTATTGTCATCAAAAATACTTTTGATGCTGAAAACGAAGGGACTTTAATTACAAAAAATAAAAACGAACAAGGAAAAACTGTTCGCGGTATTAGTCATGTTGAGCATATTGCCTTACTCTCACTAGAAGGACCTGGAATGGTAGGTATTCCCGGAATTTCTAAACGTTTTTTCGAGGTATTATCACAAGCTAATATTAGCGTTGTATTAATTACACAAGCTTCTTCTGAACATTCTATCTGCGTAGGAGTTTCTGATACTGATGCTTTAAAAGCGGTAGAAATTGTAAATGAAGCCTTTGAATATGAAATTTCATTGGGCAAAATAAAACCAGTAATTGCAGAACAAGATTTAGCAATTATAGCACTTGTAGGCGATAATATGAAGCGTCATCAAGGACTTAGCGGTAAAATGTTTAGCACCTTAGGAAAAAACAATGTTAACATTAGAGCAATTGCACAAGGCGCTTCTGAGCGTAATATTTCTGCAGTTATCGTAAAAGATGATGTCAAAAAAGCACTGAATACATTACATGAGGAGTTTTTTGAAGACAATACCAAACAATTAAACCTGTTTGTAATGGGTGTTGGTAATGTGGGTACAAAATTCTTAAATCAAATTCAACAACAACGTAAATTTTTAAAAGAGAACCTAAAATTAAATATCCGTGTTATTGGTATTTCAAATTCTAGAACAATGGTTTTTGATGAAGACGGTATCAGCCTAAAAAGTTGGGATGAAAAGCTTAAAGGCGGAGAAAAAGCTGACAAACAGAAATTCTTTGAGAATATCCAAAAACTAAACTATAGAAATAGCATTTTTGTAGACAACACCGCAAGTGCAGCAGTATCTGAAACCTATGCTTCTTATTTAAAGAACAGCATCTCTGTGGTTACTTGTAATAAGATTGCATGTTCTTCTGAATACAACAACTACAAACATCTTAAAGATCTAGCCCGTCAATACAATGCGCCATTCTTATTTGAGACTAATGTAGGAGCGGGATTACCGATCATAGATACACTTAAAAATTTAATAGCATCGGGAGATAAAATATTGAAAATACAAGCAGTACTTTCGGGTAGTTTAAACTTTTTGTTTAATAACTTTAATGACCAATCTACCTTCCACGATATCGTAAAACAAGCGCAAGAACAAGGCTATACCGAACCAGATCCAAAAATAGATTTGAGCGGTATTGATGTGATGCGTAAAATTTTAATATTAGCCCGTGAAAGCGGTAACAAAATAGATATAGAAGAAATTGCCAACAAACCTTTCTTACCTGAAGAAAGCCTTGCTACTACAAATAATGAAGACTTTTTTGCTTCCCTAATTAAGCACGAAGCTGGTTTTCAAAAAATGTATAAAGAGGCCAATGATACAGGAAGCAAGCTAAAATACGTAGCGCAATATGAAAACGGTAAAGCTAGTGTAGGTTTACAGCATATTCCTAAAGGGCATGACTTTTATAATTTAGAAGGCAGTGATAATATTGTATTATTTTACACAGAAAGATACCCTAACCAACCTATGATTATTAAAGGTGCTGGTGCTGGTGCAGATGTTACTGCTTCAGGTATTTTTGCTGATATTATCAGAATAGGAAACTTTTAATCATTGGACTATGAATGCAAATGAAATTAGAGTTTTTTGTCCGGCTACTATTGCTAATGTTTCTTGTGGTTTTGATGTTTTAGGACTAGCATTAGATGCTGTGGGTGATGAAATGGTGGTTAGAAAAACAACCCAAAAAGGCATCAGAATCACCAAGCTTACAGGGCAAGATTTACCTACAGAAACCTTACAAAATGTAGCTGGCGTTGCCGGTTTAGCACTATTAGCACAGAGTAATTACGATGGTGGTTTTGATATTGAAATTTATAAAAAAATAAAAGCAGGAAGTGGAATTGGCAGCAGCGCTGCCAGTTCTACCGGTGCTGTATGGGCCATGAATGCCTTACTAGGCAATCCTTTTTCTCCATTAGAACTCGTAAAATTTGCAATGGAAGGCGAGCGTTTAGCAAGTGGTGTTGCCCATGCAGATAATGTTGCTCCCGCCCTATTTGGTGGGTTTACCTTAGTACGAAGCTATAATCCGCTAGATGTTATTAAAATAAATACCCCAAAAGAATTATATGCCACCGTTATTCATCCGCAAATTGAAGTAAAAACATCCGATTCTAGACGTATTCTAAAAACTACCATCTCTCTAGAAGATGGTATTAAACAATGGGGAAATGTTGGAGGTTTAATTGCTGGCTTATTTACCGAGGACTATGACCTTATTGGCAGGTCATTAGAAGACCACATTATAGAACCTATCCGTTCTATTCTAATTCCTGGTTTTGATACTGTAAAGCAAAAAGCATTAGAATCTGGCGCATTAGGTTGTGGTATATCAGGCTCTGGACCCTCGGTGTTTGCTTTGAGTAAAGGTATAGAAACGGCAAAAAATGTAGCCAAGGCTATGTCTGATGTTTATGATAAAATAGGAATAGATTATGATATTCACGTATCAAAAGTAAATACTGAAGGAATTAAAATTTTATAAAAAAATGTTTCATGTATTGTTAAAGTAAAGGATTTTGAGATTAGATCAATTAACATTTTCTAGATTCATCGCTGCTATAGCTGTTGTAATATATCATTACGGCCTAGAAGTGTACCCTTTTAACTTAACACCAATACAGCATTTGTTCCAACAAGGAAACATTGCAGTAAGCTATTTTTTTATGCTATCAGGGTTCATAATGATTATAGCATATCATCACTATAA